>NZ_JAYKGJ010000002.1:0-125000 GCF_036860695.1 Rosettibacter firmus
ACGAGATCTCGCCTCAACAAAGTTGAGGCGGATTGGTAGAGCACTTCCTTGGTAAGGAAGAAAGTTATTTATAAAGTTTGATTACTGAATAAGCTGATGTAGCTCAGTTGGTAGAGCACTTCCTTGGTAAGGAAGAGGTCACCGGTTCAATCCCGGTCATCAGCTCAAAAGAAAAGTTGATAAAAGCGGGAGTAACTCAGTTGGTAGAGTCACAGCCTTCCAAGCTGTTGGTCGCGGGTTCGAGTCCCGTCTCCCGCTCAGGAAGTTAATTGAATAGGTACATAAATGGCAAAATCAAAAAACATAAGACAAATTATAACTCTTGAAAGTACTGCAGGAACTGGATACCGCTATACAACAACAAAGAATAAAAGAAATCATCCTGGTCGTGTAGAGTATAAAAAGTATGATCCAATTGTAAGAAAACATGTAATATTTAAAGAAACAAAATAAATACGTCAGTAGCTCAATTGGCAGAGCAGCGGTCTCCAAAACCGCAGGCTGGGGGTTCAAGTCCCTCCTGACGTGCAATTAAGAGTATTGAAATTATGAAAGAAAAAATTATCAATTTTGTAAATGACGTTGTAAAAGAAATGAAGAAGGTAACATGGCCTTCTAAAGATGAATTAAAAGAATCCACAGCTATTGTTATTGTGGTATGTCTTATTCTTGCTTTGTTTACCTATGTAATCGATATGAGTATTAGTCAAATATTTAAAGGGATATTTTAATTGGAAGCTGTGAATGGTAAATGGTATGTAGTTCGTACTTTTTCGGGACACGAAAATAAAGTGAAAACACTTATCGAAAATGAATTAAAAGACAACGAAGAATTAAGAGCCAGAATTTTTGAAGTTTTAGTTCCAACCGAAAAAGTACTTGAAATTAAAGATGGGAAAAAGAAAACAAAGAAGAAAAACTTTTTCCCTGGGTATATATTAATTTGTGCAGATCTTGATCTTAAAACAAAAGATTTTATTTTAAATACTCCTTCTGTTATGGGATTTCTTGGTAATCCTAAAAATCCTATTCCATTACTTCCTGATGAAGTTAAAAGAATTGTAGGAAGAATATCTCAAGGGGAAGAAGCTGAAAGAACAGAAACAGTATTTCGCGCTGGAGATTTTGTTAAAATAATTGATGGTCCATTTAATAACTTTACAGGTATTGTTGAAGAAGTTAACGAAGAAAAAATGAAAATTAAAGTAATGGTTTCGATTTTTGGAAGAAAAACTCCTGTTGAAATCGACTTTGTACAAGCTGAATTAGAGAAATAAATTATTAGGTTAAATTATGGCAAAAAAAATAGAAGCTTATATTAAACTCCAGATACCGGGTGGACAAGCAAATCCATCACCTCCAGTTGGCCCTGCATTGGGTCAAAAAGGTGTTAATATTATGGAGTTCTGTAAACAATTTAATGCAAGAACTGCTGATAAACAGGGATTAATAATTCCAGTTGTGATAACAGTTTATTCTGATAAATCTTTTACATTTGTTACTAAAACTCCACCTGCTGCTGTTTTGTTAAAAAAAGCACTTAAATTAGAAAAAGGTTCTCCTGAACCAAATAAAACTAAAGTAGGTAAAATTACAAAAGAACAACTTCGTGAAATTGCACAGATTAAAATGCCAGATCTAAATGCTCATGATATTGAACATGCAATGAGTATGATAGCTGGTACAGCACGTAGTATGGGAATTACAGTAGAAGAATAAATTAATGGTATAAAAATGAAAGTATCAAAAAGAATTAGAGAAATAAGAAAAAACGTAGATACAAAAAAAGAATATACAGTAGAA
This sequence comes from Rosettibacter firmus, assembly GCF_036860695.1. Classification (NCBI taxonomy): domain Bacteria; kingdom Pseudomonadati; phylum Ignavibacteriota; class Ignavibacteria; order Ignavibacteriales; family Melioribacteraceae; genus Rosettibacter; species Rosettibacter firmus. Next base: position 1,804 of record NZ_JAYKGJ010000002.1, read on the forward strand.
GAAGCGATTAAAATATTGAAAGAAAATTCAAAAGTTAAATTTACAGAATCGCTTGACTGTGCTGTTCGTCTGGGTGTGGATCCTCGCCATGCAGATCAAATGGTTAGAGGAACTGTATCTTTACCTAATGGAACTGGAAAACAAGTTAGAGTTCTTGTAATTGCAAAAGGTTCTTTAGCAGAAGAAGCATTAAAAGCAGGTGCCGACTACGCAGGTTTTGAAGAATATCTTGAAAAAATTAAAGAAGGCTGGGCAGATGTTGATGTTATTATAGCTACTCCTGATACAATGGGTGAAGTTGGTAAACTTGGACGAATTCTTGGTCCAAAAGGATTAATGCCAAATCCTAAAAGTGGTACTGTAACTAATGATGTTGCAAAAGCTGTTAAAGAAGTGAAAGCTGGTAAAATCGAATTCCGTGTTGAAAAAGCAGGTATTGTACATGCTTCGCTTGGTAAATTAAATTTTACAGTTGAACAATTAGCTGAAAATGTTAGAGCATTTTTACAAACAATAGTTAAGTTGAAACCAGCATCAGCTAAAGGTCAATATATAAAGAGCGTTTACTTATCTTCAACTATGGGACCTGGATTAAAAATTACTAAAGACGAATCAGCCCTGGCTCTTAAATAAAAAAAATTACGCACTCTACCTCAATTGTAGTTGATTCTACAATGAGGTCAAATAATGCTTCGTAAGCCGAACAGTTGTTATATTAACTGATACGGGAGAATAATGAAAAAAGCTCAAAAGGTAGAAATACTACAACAGATAAAAGAACTTGTAAAAAATTCATCAGCAATGTTTTTAGTAGATTATAAGGGTGTAAACGTTGCTGATATTAATAAACTCCGTTCTAATTTTAAAAAAGAAGGAGTTACTTACAAGGTCTTTAAAAATACTTTACTTAGAAAAGCCCTCGAAGAAATTGGAGGGTATGATAGATTCTATGATAAACTTACAGGTATGACAGGTGTAGCATTTGCAAATGATAATTTTGTTGCACCTGCAAAAATCATAAAAAAATATTTTGATGAAACAGGAAAGTTCGCATTTAAGGGTTGTTATCTAGAGTCTACATTTTATGATTCTGAACAGTTGGATGCAATTGCTTCTATGCCAACTAAAGAAGAGATTATTGCTGGTATTATTGGAAGTGTTGCTTCACCAGCATCTGGAATAGTTGGCGCTATTAATGCAGTTATGAGAGATTTAGTCAGTGTTATCGACGAAATCTCTAAAAAGCAAGCTGCATAATTTTTATAAGTGAAATATTAAATTAATAGGAGAAATAAAATGTCAGAAAAAGTTGCTGAAATTGTAGAGAAAATTAAAGCTCTTACATTGGTAGAAGCTGCTGAATTAAAAAAAGCTTTAGAAGACGAATTTGGAGTAACTGCTGCTGCTCCTGTTGTTATGGCAGGTGCTCCAGCTGCTGGTGCTGCAGCTGCACCGGCTGAAGAAAAAACTGAATTCGATGTTATACTTGAAAATGCTGGCGCTACAAAAATAAATGTTATTAAAGTTGTTCGTGCTCATACTGGACTGGGCTTAAAAGAAGCTAAGGACTTAGTTGATAGTGCACCAAAACCAGTAAAAGAAGGTATTTCTAAAGAAGAAGCTGAAAAAATTAAAAAAGAATTAGAAGAAGCTGGCGCTACGGTTTCTATTAAATAAATCAGTTTCTATCTTAAGTAATTTTCAACAATACAAAGTGGTAAAATGGTAAATTCCGTTTTACCACTTTCTTTCATTATGAATGAAAGAAAATTTATTAAATTTATTGGAGGTTAGGCCTTGGAAAAACTAAAAATTAATAAAAGCACGGGTCGAATTTCGTTTGCAAAGATAACCAATGTTATGAAGGTGCCAGATTTGTTGAATATCCAGCTTGAATCTTTTGAGGAATTCTTGCAACTAAAAGTGCCGCCTTCACAAAGAGAAAATAAAGGTTTGCAAGCGGTATTTAATCAGAATTTCCCGATTCTGGATAATAAAGAATTTTATCGCCTCGATTTTATTGAATATTATGTTGAAAAACCCCGTTTCTCAATTGCTGAATGTGAAGAAAGGGGATTAACTTATTCAGCTCCGTTAAAAGCTAAACTTCGTCTATCAACAAAAGATGAAGAGACAGGTGAATATATTAACTCTGTAGAACAAGAAGTTTATCTTGGCAATTTACCTTTTATGACAGAGAGAGGTACTTTTATCATAAATGGAGCTGAAAGAGTAATTGTAAGTCAATTACATCGTTCTCCAGGAGTAGCATTTGCCCAAACATTACATCCAAATGGAACTCCAATTTATACTGCAAGAATAATCCCATTTAAGGGTTCATGGGTAGAATTTGCAACTGATATCAATAATGTACTTTATGTTTATATTGATCGTAGAAAAAAGTTTCCTTCAACTACACTTTTAAGAGCTCTGGGTTACGAAACAGATGAACAAATTCTAAATTTATTTGATCTTATTGAAGAAGTTCCAGTAAAACATTTAGACCCTGAAAAACATTCTGGTAGATATGCTGCTAATGATGTTATTGATATGCAGACAGGTGAAATTTATGTTGCTAAAGATGCTCAATTAACAGAAGAAATTATAGAAAATATTAAAAAGTCGTCTTTACAAAAAGTTCAATTAATTAGTGCAGAAACGTCCTACGAACAGGACTTAATTATAAATACGCTTAAAAAAGATACAGCAAAAACTAAAGAAGAAGCACTCTATTCAATTTATCGTCAACTTCGTTCTGGCGAAGCACCAGATTTAGAAACAGCAATAGGTTTACTCGAAAAATTATTCTTTAACGATAAAAGATATGACCTTGGAGAAGTTGGTCGCTTTAGAATGAATGATAAGCTTGGACTTAATGTAGATGAGAATATTCATGTTCTTACTGTAGAAGATATTGTTGCTATAATGAAGAATATTATAAAATTAAAAAATGGCAACGTTAGTGTTGATGATATAGACCATCTTGGAAATAGAAGAGTTAGAACTGTAGGCGAGCAACTCATGCAACAGTACAATATTGGTTTGGCAAGAATGGCTCGTACTATCAAAGAAAGAATGAATATGCGAGATAACGAAAATATGCAACCTCAAGATTTGGTTAATGCAAGGACTATTAGTAGCGTAATTAATGCATTCTTTGGTACAAACCAATTATCTCAATTTATGGATCAAACCAATCCACTTTCTGAATTAACACATAAAAGAAGAATATCTGCTTTAGGTCCTGGTGGGTTAACTCGCGAAAGAGCCGGTTTTGAAGTTCGTGACGTTCATCATTCACATTATGGTCGTTTATGTCCAATTGAAACTCCTGAAGGTCCTAATATTGGTCTTATTTCTTCTCTTACTATTTATGCACGTGTAAATCAATATGGTTTCTTAGAAACACCATATAGAAAAGTAAAAGATGGTCGAGTTACAAATACAATTGAATATCTAAGTGCAGATCAGGAAGATGAATATATAATTGCACAGGCTAATGCTCCGATTGATGAACAGGGAAGATTTTTAGTCGATAGAGTAAAATGCCGTCATAAAGGTGAGTTCCCAGTAGTACATCCTAAAGATGTAGACTATATGGATGTAGCTCCAGCACAAATTGTAAGTGCTGCAGCAGCCTTAATTCCATTCTTAGAACATGATGATGCAAACCGTGCTCTTATGGGTTCAAATATGCAACGTCAGGCAGTTCCTTTGCTTGTGACCGAAGCTCCTATTGTAGGAACTGGAATGGAATATAAAGTTGCAAGAGATTCGCGCTCTGTTATTATAGCAGAAGAAGATGGAATTGTTGAATATGCTGATGCAAGAAAAATTATTGTTAAATATGATGTAAAACTTGATCCTAACGAAGCTCTTGTAAGTTTTGAAGATGAAAGAAGAGTTGAATATCAATTAACAAAATTTGCCGGTACTAATCAGGAAACATGTTTTAATCAAAAACCTGTTGTAGTAACTGGACAAAAATTTAAGAAGGGAGATGTACTTGCTGATGGTCCTTCGATTGATAAAGGAGAACTTGCACTTGGTAAGAATATTTCTGTAGCATTTATGCCATGGAACGGTTATAACTTTGAAGATGCTATTGTAATAAGCGAAAGACTTGTTGCAGAAGATGTATTTACATCAATACATATTGAAGAATTTGAATTACAGGTACGTGAAACTAAACGTGGTGAAGAAGAACTAACTCGTGATATTCCAAATGTAAGTGAAGAAGCAACAAAAGATCTGGATGAAAATGGAATTATTAGAGAAGGTGCTGAAGTTAAAGAAGGTGATATACTGATTGGTAAAATTACTCCTAAAGGAGAATCAGATCCTACACCAGAAGAAAAATTATTAAAAGCAATTTTTGGTGATAAAGCCGGTGATGTTAAAGATGCATCTCTCAAAGCTCCTCCAGGATTAAAAGGTGTAGTAATTAAAACAAGACTTTTCAGTAGAAAGAAAAAAGATGCTGAAGCTAAGAAATTAGAGAAAAAACAATTAGATGAATTAGAAAATACTTATAAACAACAACAAGAAAATTATTATAAAAAATTAGTTGAAAAACTTACCAAGATTACTGAAGGAAAAACAACAACCGGTATTCGAGATTTAGATGGTACTGTAGTTTTAAGAAGTGGTACAGTAATTAAAGAATCGACTTTTGCTGATATTGATGTTACTAAATTAGATTATACAAAAGATTGGTTTGAACGTAAAAATACAAATGAATTAATAAGAAAATTATATTCAAACTATTTCAAAGTAATGGCAGAAGTCGAAGAAAATTATAAACGAGAAAAATTGAAAATCCAGGCTGGAGATGAATTACCACCAGGAATAACTCAATTAGCAAAAGTATATGTTGCTAAGAAAAGAAAAATTCAGGTTGGCGATAAGATGGCTGGACGTCACGGAAATAAAGGTGTAGTAGCTAAGGTTGTTCCTGTAGAAGATATGCCATATCATGAAGATGGAACTCCAGTTGATATAGTTCTTAATCCATTAGGTGTACCATCTCGTATGAACCTTGGACAATTATACGAAACAGCACTTGGTTGGGTTGGTAAAAAATTAGGTGTTAAATTCGAAACACCAATATTTGATGGCGCTGGTGTTAAAGATATCGAAGAGTGGCTTAGAAAAGCAGAACTTGATGAAGGAAGTAAAGTATGGTTGTACGATGGAAGAACTGGAGAAAGATTCCATCAAAAAGTTACATGTGGTTATATCTATATGATGAAACTCAGTCATATGGTTGATGATAAAATTCATGCTCGTTCTATTGGTCCTTATTCATTAATTACTCAACAACCATTGGGTGGTAAAGCACAATTTGGTGGACAAAGATTTGGTGAAATGGAAGTATGGGCACTTGAAGGTTATGGTGCTGCACATACATTACAAGAAATCTTAACGGTTAAAAGTGATGATGTTACTGGTAGAGCTAAAACTTACGAAGCTATTGTTAAAGGCGAAAATTTACCAGAACCTAATATTCCAGAAGCCTTTAATGTTATGATTAAAGAACTTCAAGGTTTAGGACTCGAAATTAAAATTAATTAACCGTAAGAACCGCTTTGAGCGGAAAATAATTAAGGAGAAAAAATATGCGAGCTAATATTCAAGATACAAAAGTTAAGACAATTGAGAGGTTAACTATCAGTCTTGCAAGTCCCGATGATATTCTTGATAGGTCCCATGGAGAAGTAACAAAACCAGAAACTATTAACTATCGGTCGTTTAGACCAGAAAAAGATGGATTATTTTGTGAAAAGATATTTGGACCTGTAAAAGATTGGGAATGTGCTTGCGGAAAATATAAAGGAATTCGCTATAAAGGAATAGTTTGCGATCGATGTGGTGTCGAAATAACTTTGAAAAGTGTTAGAAGAGAAAGAATGGGTCATATTGCTCTTGCTGTTCCTGTTGTTCATATCTGGTTCTTTAAAGCATTGCCATCAAAAATTGGCAATATAATTGGAATGACAACAAAAGAACTCGAGAGAATAATCTATTATGAATCTTACGTTGTTTTAAATCCAGGTCCTACTGGTTTGAATAAAAAAGATTTGATTTCAGAAGAGCAATATTATGAAATTGTTCAATCACTACCACATGATAATGATGCTCTTGATGATAATGATCCTAAAAAATTTGTAGCAAAAATTGGTGGCGAAGCAATTAGAGAATTACTCAAAAATACTGATATAGAACAAACATTTCAGGAATTAAAAGCACAATTAGCAGTAGAAACTTCTCAACAAAAGAGAAGTGATATTCTAAAAAGATTACGTGTTTTAGAAGCATTCAGAGAACGAGAAGGAAAAGTTCAGAATAAACCAGAATGGATGGTTTTAAGTGTTATACCAGTAATTCCTCCAGAACTAAGACCACTTGTTCCTCTCGAAGGAGGAAGATTTGCAACAAGCGACCTGAATGATTTATATAGAAGAGTTATAATAAGAAATAATAGATTAAAAAGATTAATTGAAATTAAAGCTCCAGAAGTAATTCTTAGAAACGAAAAGAGAATGCTTCAGGAAGCAGTAGATGCACTCTTTGATAATTCACGACGAGCAAGCGCAGTTCGAAGTGATGGAAATCGTCCTCTGAAATCCTTAAGTGATATGCTTAAAGGTAAACAGGGTCGATTCCGTCAAAATTTATTGGGTAAACGTGTTGATTATTCAGGACGTTCTGTAATTGTAGTTGGTCCTGAACTTAAGCTGCATGAATGTGGCTTACCAAAAGATATGGCTGTTGAATTATTCAAACCATTTATCATTAGAAAATTAATTGAAAGAGGACATTATAAAACAGTTAAAAGTGCTCGTAAAGCAGTTGATAGAAAAGAACCTATAATCTGGGAAATTTTAGAAAAATTAATCGATGGACATCCTGTTCTCTTGAACCGAGCTCCTACATTGCATAGACTTGGTATTCAGGCATTTCAACCAAAACTAATTGATAGTAAAGCAATACAACTTCATCCAATGGTTTGTACTGCATTTAATGCAGATTTTGATGGCGACCAGATGGCTGTGCATGTACCTCTTTCATACGAAGCACAACTCGAAGCTACTATTTTAATGTTAAGTTCACATAATATTCTTTCACCACAAAATGGAATGCCTATTGTTATTCCAACTCAGGATATAGTTTTAGGTTGCTACTATTTAACAAAAGTACGTCCTGGTGCTAAAGGTGAAGGAAAAATATTTAGCAGCATGGAAGAAGTAATAATTGCTTATAATTCAAAAGCTGTTGATTTGCATGCAAGAATCAAAGTCAAATATGAAGATAAATTTTTAGAAACTACTGTTGGTAGAGTAATTTTTAATCAAATAGTTCCCAAAGAAATGGGATTCATTAATGAACTTCTTGTTAAGAAAACTTTTAGTGGTTTGATCTACAAGATGTTCATGAAGCTTGGTAATGTTGTTACTGCAAAGTTTCTTGACGATGTAAAAGAACTTGGTTTTAGATATGCAACTGCAGCTGGAATTTCAATTAGCTTTAGCGATATGATTGTTCCAGATGAAAAAGAAAAATTAATTGAAGAAGCTAATAAAAAAGTTAATAGTATATTAAATGAACATGAACAAGGATTAATAACAGACGCAGAAAGATATAATAAAATAATCGACGTATGGACATTTACAACAAATAATGTAGCTAAATCTTTAATGGAAAGATTGAAGAATGATCAGAATGGATTTAATTCACTCCATATGATGGTTGACTCTGGTGCTAGAGGTTCTCAAGAACAGGTACGACAACTTGCTGGTATGCGTGGACTTATGCAAAAACCTCAAAAGAGTTTAACTGGTCAATCAGGCGAAATTATTGAAAACCCAATAGTAGCTAATTTCAAAGAAGGTTTATCAGTTCTTGAATATTTTATTTCAACACACGGTGCACGTAAAGGACTTGCAGATACAGCACTTAAAACTGCAGACGCAGGTTACTTAACAAGAAGACTTTGTGATGTAGCTCAAGATGTTATAGTTACCGAAGTTGACTGTGGTACAATTCGTGGTGTTTATGTTACTGCATTGAAAGATGTTGAATTAGAAAGAGAACCACTTGCAGAAAGAATAATTGGTCGTGTTGCCCAGGAAGATGTATACGACCCAAGAACAGATGAATTAATTGTAGAAGCTGGACAATTAATTACAGAAGAAATTGCAGAAAAAATTGACGAAGCAAATATTGATCAGGTTTATATTAGAACAGTTTTAACATGCGAAGCTAAACATGGTGTTTGTGCAAAATGCTATGGACGAAATTTAACAACAGGACAGCTTGTTGAAGTAGGTGAGGCTGTTGGTATTATAGCAGCACAATCTATAGGTGAACCAGGTACGCAATTAACATTAAGAACTTTCCACTTTGGTGGAACATCTTCTCGTATTGCAAGTCAATCACAGGTTGAAACTAATGTTGCTGGTACAGTTAAATTTGATAGAATTTCTTATGTTGAAAAAAATGATGCTTTCGGAAAAGTAAAAGTTGTAATTGGTAGAAGAGGCTCAATTGGAATTTTTGATGATGACGATAGACAGATTAAAAAATATGAAATACCATATGGTGCAGAACTATTGGTAGAAGATGGACAAAAAGTAGTAAAAGGTCAGGCTTTATATAATCACGATCCATATAACTCTGTAATAGTTTCAGACATTGGTGGTAAAGTTAGTTTCATAGATCTTGTAGATAATGTTACATATCAACAGGTTGCTGATGAACAAACTGGTCACGTTCAAAAAGTAGTTATTGAATCAAAAGACAAAAATCTAACTCCAAGTATTTTAGTTAAAGATGATAATGGAAATGAAAAGATATTTAATATACCTACAAGAGCATATCTCTCTGTTGAAGAAGGAGATGTAATACAACCCGGTACAGTATTAGCAAAAATTTCTAAAGCAACTGCTAAGACACGTGACATTACTGGTGGATTACCAAGAGTTACAGAATTATTCGAAGCCAGAAGTCCTCACGATCCAGCAATAGTTTCTGAAATAGAAGGTATAGTAAAATTTGGTCCTCGTAAAAAAGGTGCTCGTGATATAATTATTGAATCATTAGATGGATCAGTACAAAAAGTATATTCTATTCCTTATGGTAAACATATATTAGTTCAAGAAGGAGATGAAATACCTGCTGGAGAAAAAATTACTGATGGACCAATTAATCCTCATGATATACTCAGAATAAAAGGTCCAAATGCAGTACAGGAATATCTTGTAAATGAAATTCAAGATGTTTATCGTTTGCAGGGTGTTAAGATTAATGATAAACACATTGAAGTAATTGTTCGACAGATGTTACAAAAATTAAGAATAATTTCTTCAGGTGATACTAATTTTATTGAAGAAGATTTAGTTGATAGAAATAAATTAATAGAAGAAAATGAACGCATTAAAAATATGGTCTATATTATTGATCCGGGTCAATCTAAATTTAAGGCTGGACAATTAATACCTCGTTCAAAATATAGAGAAATTAATGCTGATCTAACCAGAAAAGGTAAAAAACCAATGAAAGTTAGAGATGCTGAACCTGCAACTTTTGATAATATATTACTGGGTATTACACAGGCTGCATTATCAACAGAAAGCTTTATCTCTGCTGCATCATTCCAGGAAACTACAAAAGTACTTACTAACGCAGCAACCGAAGCTAGAACCGATTACTTAATTGGACTGAAAGAAAATGTAGTTATGGGTCATCTAATACCTGCTGGTACTGGATTGAAAAAATATAAAAATATAATATTGACATCCGAAGAAGCAGTTTCACAACAGGTTACTTCACAAGAAGGAGTTGAAGAAAAAGAGTCAACTTAAAAATTATTTAAATTATATTTTGATTTCTTGACAATTGAAATCATAATCAATAAATTTTGAGTCTGAATTTTTAATTAAAAGAAATTCTGGAGGATACTTAGTGCCAACAATAAACCAGTTGGTCAGAAAAGGTAGAGAAGTAGTAAAAGCAAAAAATAAAGCACCAGCTCTTGAAGGAAATCCTCAAAAACGTGGTGTTTGTACTAGAGTATATACTACTACTCCTAAAAAGCCAAACTCAGCACTTAGAAAAGTTGCAAGAGTAAGATTAACAAATGGTATAGAAGTTACGGCTTATATACCAGGAGAAGGTCATAACTTGCAAGAACATTCTATCGTTCTTATTAGAGGTGGTAGAGTTAAAGATTTACCGGGTGTTCGTTATCATATTATTAGAGGAACTCTTGACGCAAGTGGTGTTGAGGATAGAAAACAAGGCAGATCTAAATACGGAACTAAAAAACCAAAAGCAAAATAACATATGAGAAAGAAAAGAGCAGAAAAAAGATTTATAAAGCCGGATCCAAAGTACAACGATGTTTTAGTTGCAAAGTTTATTAATTATATAATGTGGGATGGGAAAAAAACAATAGCAAGAAAAATTGTTTATGAAAGCTTTGATATAATTGAACAAAGAACAAAAAAACCGGCTCTTGAAATATTTAAAAAAGCAGTTCAAAACGTATCTCCAATGGTTGAAGTTCGAAGTCGTAGAGTTGGTGGTGCAACTTATCAGGTACCAATGGAAGTTCGTCCAGAAAGAAGAATTGCTTTAGCATTAAGATGGCTGAGAAATTATGCTAGAGAACGAAAAGATAAATCTATGGCTCTTAAATTGGCAGCTGAATTAATTGCTGCTGCAAACAACGAAGGAAATGCAGTTAAGAAAAAAGAAGATACACATAGAATGGCAGAAGCTAATAAAGCATTCGCTCATTTTAAGTGGTAATTTTTAGAAAGGAGTAAATAGTTTAGATGACAAATCGAGTTGAAATAAGTAAAGTAAGAAATATTGGTATAATGGCTCATATCGATGCTGGTAAGACTACTACTACAGAGCGTATTTTGTATTATACTGGTAAAGTGCATCGAATGGGCGAAGTACATAATGGTGCTGCTACGATGGACTGGATGGAGCAGGAAAAAGAAAGAGGTATTACTATTACAAGTGCTGCTACAACTACAATGTGGAAAGGTCATCAAATTAATATTATAGATACACCTGGTCATGTTGATTTTACTGTAGAAGTTGAACGTTCATTGAGAGTTTTGGATGGTGCTATTGCACTATTTTGTGCAGTAGGAGGCGTAGAACCACAATCCGAAACAGTTTGGAGACAGGCAGATAAGTATGGAGTTCCAAGAATTGCTTTCGTTAATAAAATGGATAGAATAGGAGCAGATTTCTATAATGCTGTGCAGATGATGAAAGATAGACTTGGTGCAAATGCTGTCCCTATAACATTGCCAGTTGGAGATGGTGATTTATTTAGTGGTATTATTGATTTAATGACAATGAAAGCACGAATGTATCACGAAGAAACTCTCGGAACAACATACGAAGATGTTGAAATTCCTGCTGACCTTAAACCATTGGCACAAAAATATAGAACACAAATGTTAGAAGCTGTTTCGGAAATTGACGATACACTTCTTGAAAAATACATTGAAGGCAAAGAAATTTCAGTTGAAGAAATTAAAAAAGTTTTAAGAGAGGCTACAATTCAATTAAAAATTGTTCCTGTATTATGTGGTTCTTCTTTTAAAAATAAAGGCGTTCAGATGTTGCTTGATGCGGTTGTTGATTTCTTGCCTTCACCAGTTGACCTTGGAAATCTCGTTGCTCATCATGTTCATAAAAAAGATCATGTTGAAAGAAAAATAGATCCTAAAGAAAAATTTACAGCTTTAGCTTTTAAGATAATGACTGACCCATACGTTGGTAAATTAACTTTTATTCGTGTTTATTCTGGTACACTGAAAGCTGGATCTTATGTTTATAATTCTGTTGCGGATAGAAAAGAAAGAGTTGGTAGAGTTCTTCAAATGCATGCTAATCATAGAGAAGATATGGAAGAAATTAGAGCTGGTGATATTGCTGCACTTGTTGGTTTGAAATATACCAGAACTGGTGATACTTTGTGTACTGAAGATGATCCAATAATACTTGAAAGAATGGCATTCCCTGAACCAGTTATTCAAATAGCTATTGAACCAAAAACAAAAGCTGATCAAGATAGATTATCGGATGCACTTGCTAAATTATCGGATGAAGATCCAACATTTAGAGTTCAAGTTGATGAGGAAACAGGTCAAACACTTATTAGTGGAATGGGTGAGTTACATCTTGAAATATTAGTAGATCGAATGAAGAGAGAATTTAAGGTAGAAGCAAATGTTGGTAAACCACAAGTAGCATATAGAGAAACCATAACAAAAACAGTTCAAGCAGAAGGTAAATTTATAAAACAAACTGGTGGTCGTGGTAAATATGGTCATGTTTGGCTTGAGCTTTCGCCAAATGAACCAGGTAAAGGATTTGAATTTGAAAATGCAATTGTAGGTGGAGTTGTCCCAAAAGAATATATTAATCCTATTATTAATGGAATCCAGGAAGCAATGAGAAACGGTGTTTTAGCTGGATATCCTGTAGTTGATGTGAAGGTTAAATTGTTCGATGGTTCTTATCACGAAGTTGATTCGGATGAAATTTCATTTAAAGTTGCTGCTTCAATTGCATTTAAACAGGGAGCACTAAAAGCTGATCCTATTTTGCTTGAACCTATTATGAATGTAGAAGTAATTACTCCCGAAGAGTATTTAGGCGAAGTGATGGGTGATTTAAATTCTCGAAGAGGTAAGATCGAAGGATTTACTATGAGAAAAGATGCTCAGGTAATAAAAGCTCAGGTACCTCTGGCTCAAATGTTTGGTTATGCTACAATTTTAAGATCTATGACACAGGGACGTGCAATTTTTACGATGCAATTCTCGCATTATGCAAGAGTACCTGATTCTATTGCTGAAGAAATTACTGAAAAATCTCAATTGAAAAAATCATCAGTAGAAAATTATTAAGATAATAAATAAATTAAATTAGAAAATAAATAACAAGGAGAGTAACTCGATGGCAAAAGAAAAATTTGATCGTAGTAAACCTCATGTTAATATTGGTACTATAGGACACGTAGACCATGGTAAGACTACCCTTACTGCTGCCATCACCATGGCATTAGCTCAAAAAGGATTATCACAGGTTAGAACTTTCGATAGCATTGATAATGCACCAGAAGAAAGAGAAAGAGGTATTACAATTGCAACTGCACACGTAGAATATTCTACAGAAAAACGTCATTATGCTCACGTTGACTGCCCTGGACACGCAGATTATGTTAAAAACATGATTACAGGGGCAGCTCAAATGGATGGTGCAATTTTAGTTGTTGCTGCAACCGATGGTCCAATGCCTCAAACAAGAGAACATATTCTACTTGCTCGTCAAGTAGGTGTACCAAGAATTGTAGTATTTTTAAATAAAGTTGATATGGTTGACGATCCTGAATTAATAGATTTAGTTGAAATGGAAATCAGAGAATTATTATCTAAGTATGAATTCCCTGGTAACGAAATTCCTATTATTCGTGGTTCTGCTTTGAAAGCTATGGAAGCTGGTATGTCTGGTGCTCCTATTACAGATGAAAGATATAAATGTATCTGGGAATTAATGGATGCAGTAGATAGCTATATTCCAATTCCAGAAAGAAGTATTGATAAACCATTCTTAATGCCTGTTGAAGATGTTTTCTCAATTACAGGTCGTGGTACAGTTGCAACGGGTAGAGTTGAAAGAGGAACCATAAAATTAAATGAAGAAGTAGAATTAATTGGTCTTGGACAACATAAAAAGACAGTTGTTACAGGCATAGAAATGTTCCGTAAAGAATTAGATGCTGCTATAGCAGGTGATAATGCAGGATTGCTTTTGAGAGGTATTGATAAAAAAGAAATTGAAAGAGGAATGGTATTAGCAAAACCAGGTTCAATAACTCCTCATAGAATTTTTGAAGGTGAAGTTTATATATTGTCGAAAGAAGAAGGTGGTCGCCATACACCATTCTTTAGTGGTTATCGTCCACAATTCTATTTCAGAACTACTGATGTTACTGGCGTTGCAACATTACCAGAAGGAACAGAAATGGTTATGCCAGGTGATAATGTCAGATTGAAAGTTGAATTGATTTCTGAAATTGCTATGGAAGAAGGATTGCGTTTTGCTATCCGTGAAGGTGGTAGAACTGTTGGTGCAGGTGTTGTAACAAAAATTATTCAATAAATTATATTATTAAGTTAAGGGAAAGCAAGTCTTTCCCCTTAAATTTGTTTGAATAAGGAGATAATTAAAAGTGCCCGGTCAAAAAATTAGAATTAAGTTGAAATCATACGATCATATTTTGATTGATAAATCAACAGAAAAAATTATTAAAACTGTGAAAAGTACAGGTGCGGTTGTTTCGGGACCGATTCCTTTGCCAACAAAGAGAACGGTCTTTACTGTTTTAAGATCGCCGCACGTAGATAAAAAATCGCGTGAACAATTTGAGATTAGGGCTCATAAAAGAATTATTGATATTCATAATTCTAATAATAAAACTGTTGATGCGCTGAGCAAATTAGAAATACCGGCCGGCGTAGATATTGAGATAAAGTTATAGGAAAAATAATATGCCAGGATTGTTAGCAAAAAAAATAGGTATGACAAATATTTTTGCCGAAGATGGCAAAGTGATTCCTGTAACCATCTTAGAAGCAGGTCCATGTAAAGTGTATGCAATTAAAACAAAAGAAAAAGATGGTTATGAATCACTTCAATTGGGTTTCGGCGAAAGAAAAGAAAAACATGTTAATAAACCTCAATTGGCTGTATATCAAAAACTTGGCTTAAAACCACCAAGAGTATTAAAAGAATTCAAAAACTTCGACATTTCGAATTATAAGATAGGTGATGAAATAAAAGTAGATATTTTCCAGGTTGGCGATAAAGTGAAAGTCTCTGGCAAAAGTAAGGGGAAAGGATTTCAGGGAGTTGTTAAACGTCATGGATTTGGTGGTGTTGGTTCTACTACTCATGGTCAAAGTGATAGAGTAAGAGCGCCTGGTTCGATTGGAGCTAGCTCTTTTCCATCAAGAGTTTTTAAAGGCCAGAGAATGGCTGGTAGAATGGGTTTTGAAAATGTAACAATTAGAAACTTGGAAGTTGTGAAAGTAATCCCAGAAAAAAATATTATTATGGTAAAAGGAGCTGTCCCAGGCTCGGTTAATTCAATAGTTGCAATCAATAAATAATTGATGATAGAAAATGAAATTAGATGTTTATAAAATAGACGGAACAAAAACAGGTGAACAGGTCGAACTTTCAAAAGATATTTTTGAAATAGAACCTAACGACCATGCTCTCTATCTTGCTGTGAAAGCTTATTTGGCTAATCAGAGACAGGGTACTCACAAGACTAAAGAACGTAGTGAAGTAAGAGGTGGAGGAAAAAAACCCTGGCGTCAAAAAGGTAGAGGTGGTGCAAGAGCTGGTTCTATAAGATCTCCTCTGTGGGTTGGTGGTGGAACTGTTTTTGGACCAAAACCAAGAGATTATCGTCAAAAGTTAAATAAAAAAGTTAATGCACTGGCAAGAAAATCTGCTCTATCATACAAGGCAAAAAATAATCAGATTTTTGTAGTAGAAGATTTTAACTTCGAAAAACCAAAAACTAAAGATTTTGTTAATATTCTTAAAGCATTGAATCTGGATGGCAAAAAAGTTTTGTTACTAACAAATGGAACTCAAGAGAATGTTTATAAATCAGGTAGAAATATTGAAAAAGTAAATATTCTCGAAGCTAATAAAGCTTCGGCTTATGAATTATTAAATAATCAAGTTTTGGTATTACAAAAAAGTGCAGTCAAACTTTTAGAAAGTACATTTAATTAATTCGGTCTGAAAATGAAAACTATATTGATTCGACCTCTGATAACAGAGAAAATGACAAAAATTAGCGAGAAGCATCCAAATAAATATGGATTTATTGTTGATATTAATGCTAATAAAATTGAAATAGCAAAAGCAATCAAAGAAAAATTTAACGTTGATGTTGTCTCTGTTAATACAATTAGATATAAAGGGAAAACGAAAACTCAATTTACTAGAAAAGGTCGTTTTACTGGAAAAACACCGAGATTTAAAAAAGCAATCGTAACAATTAAAGAAGGTCAAACAATAGATATTTTTGGTCAAGTATAAAACGACTGAATTGGAGATTCAATGGGAATAAGAAAATTAAAACCGATTACACCTGGTACGAGATTCATGAGTATCTCTACTTTTGAAGAGATTACTAAAACTACACCAGAAAAATCTTTACTTGAACCATTAAAAAAATCTGGTGGTAGAAATAATTTAGGTAGAGTTACTGCTCGTCACAGAGGTGGTGGTCATAAACGTCAATATAGAATTATTGATTTTAAGAGAGATAAATTTGGTATACCTGCTAAAGTATTTTCAATTGAATATGACCCAAATCGTTCTGCAAGAATTGCTTTGTTGCATTATGCTGACGGAGAGAAAAGATACATTTTAGCTCCAGATGGATTGAAAGTTGGCGATACCTTGATGTCGGGACCAGGTTCAGAAATAAAAATTGGTAATGCTCTACCATTAAGAGAAATACCAGTAGGAAGTTTTGTACATAATGTTGAACTAAAACCTAAAAAAGGTGGACAATTAGGAAGAGCAGCTGGTACTTCAATTCAAGTACTTGCTAAAGAAGGTAAATATGCTCAATTAAAATTACCTTCTGGAGAAGTTAGAATGGTTAGTTTGGATTGTATGGCAACTTATGGTGTGGTAGGAAATGCGGATCATGAAAATATAAGTTTAGGTAAAGCTGGTAGAAGTAGATGGCTTGGAATAAGACCTCATACAAGAGGTGTAGCAATGAACCCTGTTGATCATCCTATGGGTGGAGGTGAAGGAAAAACTTCTGGTGGTGGTCATCCAGTTTCACCATGGGGACAAAAATCTAAAGGGTTGAAAACTAGAAAAAGAAATAAACCTTCTAATAAGTATATTATTAAAAGAAGAAAATAATTAGGTAGAAATATGCCAAGGTCAGTTAAAAAAGGTCCTTATATTGATGTTAAGTTACTTAAAAAGATAAGAAAACTTAACGAGACAAATCAAAAGAAAATAATTAAAACATGGTCTCGAGCAAGTACTATTTCGCCTGAGTTTGTTGGACATACAATTGCTGTTCATAATGGGAATAAAATGATACCTGTTTATATTACAGAAAATATGGTGGGACATAAACTGGGTGAGTTTGCACCAACCAGAATATTCAGAGGTCACCCGGGTACAAAAGCTGAAAAAGCATCTAAAGTTAAATAATGTGAAATTGAGGTAGATTATAATGGAAGCTAAAGCAACTCATAAATACATTGGTTCATCACCAAGAAAAATGCGTTTGGTAATCGATTTAATTCGTGGAAAATCTGTAGATCAGGCTCTTGAAATTTTACATTTTTCTCCTAAGCATGCTTCAAAATCTGCAGAAAAAGTTTTAAGATCGGCAGTTTCAAATTTGATGAACAAAGATGAAAATGTAAAACATGAAATTTCAGATTTATATGTTAAAGAAGCTTTTGTAAATCAAGGACCAACATTAAAAAGAATTATGCCAGCTCCAATGGGGCGTGCATATAGAATTAGAAAACGTTCAAATCATGTAACAATAGTTGTAGCAACTAAAAAGTAATCGGAGGAAGTTTTGGGTCAAAAAACTAATCCAATAGGTTTAAGAGTTGGAATAATCAGAGGATGGGAATCAAACTGGTTCGAAAGTAAAAGTTATGCACCAAAGTTACTCGAAGACTATAAGCTTAGACTTTATATTAGAAAAAGATTACAAAATGCTGGAGTTTCTGCAATAAAGATTGATAGAACATCTAAAAATGTAACTGTAACTATTCATACTTCGAGACCAGGTGTAGTAATTGGTAAAAGTGGTAAAGAAATTGCACAGATAGAAGAAGAATTAAAAAAGATAACTAACAAAGAAATTAAAGTACAAATTACAGAAATTAAAAGACCAGAATTAGATGCTTATCTTGTTGCAGAAAATATTGCTAAACAAATTGAAGGAAGAATATCTTTTAGAAGAGCAATGAAGACTGCAATTACAGCAGCAATGAGAATGGGTGCAGAAGGAATTAGAGTAATGTGCTCGGGAAGATTGGGTGGTGCAGAAATGGCAAGAACAGAACAATATAAAGAAGGTAGAATTCCTTTACATACATTAAGAGCAGATATCGATTATGCTCAGGCTACTGCTCAAACAATTTATGGTTCCATCGGTGTAAAAGTATGGATATGCCGAGGAGAAATATTAGGTAAACGTTCAACTGAATAATCCTCAGGAGTATTTCTTATGTTAATGCCAAAAAGAGTAAAATATCGTAAAGCACAAAGAGGTAGAAGAAAAGGAAAAGCAACTAGAGGCCATTTAGTAAATTTTGGTGATTATGGTCTTAAAGCTTTAGAACCTGCTTGGATTACAAGTAGACAAATTGAAGCTTGTCGTGTTGCACTTTCTCGTAAAATGAAAAGAGATGGAAAAGTTTGGATTAGAATTTTTCCTGATAAACCAGTTACTAAAAAACCTCTTGAAACAAGAATGGGTAAAGGTAAAGGAGCTCCAGAATTTTGGGTCGCAGTAGTTAAACCAGGTAGAATATTATTTGAAGTCGGTGGTATAGATAAAGAAACAGCTCACGAAGCTCTAACTTTAGCTTCTCATAAATTACCTATTAAAACGAAAATTGTTCAAAGAGTTGATTTAGAAGTATAAAGGAGCTTGGAGCTATGAAAATTTATCAAATAAGAGAAATGTCTACAGAAGAGATTAAGAAAAGAATTATTGAGGAACAAAAAAATCTTATGGATTTAAGATTCCAGCACGAATTGAAAAATTTAACCAACACTGCTAAGTTACGTCTTATAAGAAAAGATATTGCAAGAATGAAAACTGTTCTTAAAGAACGAGAGATGCAAGAAGCTAAAAATTCAAAGGTAAATAAATAAGGAGCAAATGATTTTCCATGCAGACAAGAAATTCAAGAAAAGTTAGGATTGGAACTGTAATAAGTAATAAAATGAATAAAAGCATCGTTGTCGCTATAGAAAGAAGAGTGGCTCATCCACTCTATAAAAAATATTATAAGAGAACAACAAAATTAATGGCGCACGATGAGAATAATGAATGCAGTGTAGGCGATGTTGTTAAAATAATGGAAACGCGTCCATTAAGTAAAAGAAAAAGATGGCGCTTAGTAGAAATTGTTGAAAAAGTAAAATAAAGTTTGACAGGAGCAGATAGTCATGATACAAGAAGAAACAAATCTAGTTGTTGCAGATAATTCAGGAGCCAAAAAAGTTAGATGCATTCGTGTACTTGGCGGAAGTAACAGGCGTTATGCAACTGTTGGGGATGTGATCGTTGTAAGTGTGAAATCAGCTATTCCAGGCGGTTCTGTAAAAAAAGGTGAGGTTACGCGTGCAGTGATTGTTAGAACTAAAAAAGAAGTAAGAAGAAGTGATGGCTCCTACATTCGTTTTGATGAAAATGCAGCTGTACTTTTGAATAATCAAGGAGAACCACGAGGTACTCGTATCTTTGGTCCTGTTGCAAGAGAACTTCGTGATAAAAAATTTATGAAAATAATTTCTTTAGCTCCAGAAGTTTTATAAGGAAATGATAAAATGAAAATTAAGAAGAACGATACTGTAGTTGTAATAGCAGGAAATTACAAAGGTAAAATAGGGAAAGTTTTGAAAGTATTTCCCGATAAAGACCGTGTAATAGTAGAAGGTGTAAATCTTCGTAAACGTCATACAAAACCAAATCAGAAAAATCCACAAGGTGGAATAATTGAAAAAGAAGCACCTATTCATGTTTCTAATGTTATGATACTTGATCCTAAAACAAATGAACCATCTAGAATAGGTTCAAAAATAATTATAGATGAAAAAACAGGTAAAAAGAAAAGAGTTAGAATTAGCAAAGTAAGTGGCGAAATGCTTGCATAAAATTAAGGGTTTATAATAGCAATGGGAAAACAAAAAGAACAAGTAAAACAAAAAGAGAAAAAAGAAAAATTAAGTGAAGAAACAACTACAACTGTAGTTGAAGAAAAAGTACCTGCAAGACTTAAAGTGAAATATTTAAAAGAAATAGTTCCAAAATTGAAGGAAAAATTAGGATATAAAAATGTTATGCAGGTACCAAGACTCGAAAAAATTGTAATTAATATGGGT
Organism: Rosettibacter firmus; assembly: GCF_036860695.1. NCBI lineage: Bacteria > Pseudomonadati > Ignavibacteriota > Ignavibacteria > Ignavibacteriales > Melioribacteraceae > Rosettibacter > Rosettibacter firmus. Next base: position 22,030 of record NZ_JAYKGJ010000002.1, read on the forward strand.
GTTGGCGAAGCTGTTCAAGATCCTAAAGTTCTTGAAGAAGCAGTTAAAGATTTAGAAACAATTACAGGCCAAAAACCTTCGATAAGAGCAGCTAAGAAATCTATATCGAACTTTAAGCTGCGAGAAGGTATGAAAATAGGAGCAAAAGTTACTCTAAGACGTGAAAGAATGTATGAATTTTTAGATAGATTAATTACTATTGCACTTCCAAGAGTGCGCGATTTTAGAGGTGTATCAGATAAATCTTTTGATGGAAGAGGTAATTATACACTTGGCATTAAAGAACAAATTATATTCCCTGAAATTAATGTTGATAAAGTAAATAGAATTTTAGGTATGGATATAACATTTGTTACAACTGCTAAAACTGATAAAGAAGCTTATGAATTACTTAGCGCATTTGGAATGCCATTTAGAAAAAAAGAAACTAATTAAGGGAACAATATGGCAAGAAAATGTTTAATAGCCCGTGAAATTAAAAGAGCAAAATTATACCAAAAATATGCTGAACTAAGAAAGCAACTTAAAGAAAAAGGTGATTATGAAGCTTTGCAATTATTACCAAGAAATTCTTCTCCAACAAGGCTTCATAATAGATGCCAAATAACTGGAAGACCAAGAGGATATTATAGAAAATTTGGTGTTTCTAGATTAGTACTTAGAGAAATGGCTTTACGCGGTGAAATTCCAGGACTTAAAAAATCAAGTTGGTAATAGAAGGAGAATATAAATGCCAGTAACAGATCCGATTGCAGATTTTTTAACAAGAATTAGAAATGCAATTAAAGCAAGAAAGAAATATGTTGATATACCTTCATCAAAAATGAAGGTTGCAATTGCTGAGATACTAAAAAATAATAAATTCATTAGAGACTATAACGTAATTGAAGATAATAAGCAAAATATTTTAAGAATTCATCTGCAATATATTAATGGTATGTCATCGATTACAGGTTTGAAAAGAATTAGTACACCTGGTTTACATATATATGTTGATAAAGACCATATTCCAAGAGTATTAAATGGTTTGGGAATAGCAATTATTTCTACTTCAAAAGGATTATTAACAGATAAACAAGCAAGAAGATTATCTGTCGGCGGAGAAGTAATCTGCCATGTTTGGTAAAAATTTGAGAGGTTAAAAAGTGTCAAGAATAGGAAGAAAACCAATACCAATTAAAGATGTTACTGTAACCAAAACCGACAACATAATTAAGGTTAAGGGAAAACTCGGTGAGTTGGAGATGAAAATTCATCCCAACATTACCGTTGAAGTTACAAAAGAAGAAATTATTGTTAAAAGACCTGATGACTCAAAAGAAAATCGTGCTCTACATGGCCTTACAAGAGCATTAATTAATAACATGGTAAAAGGTGTTACCGAAGGATATTCAAAAAGTCTTGAAATCGTAGGTGTTGGTTACAGAGCAGAATTAAAAGGGAAAAATTTATTAATAACTATAGGTTATTCGCATCCAATATATTTTATTCCACCAGAAGGAATAAAATTAGAAGTTCCTACTCCAAACCAGATTATTGTATCTGGCATAGATAAAGAATTAGTAGGATTGGTTGCTGCAAAAATTAGATCATTTAGAAAACCAGAACCATACAAAGGTAAAGGAATTAGATATTCTAACGAAGTAATCATTCGCAAAGCTGGTAAGACAGCTGGTAAATAATATACTCAGGAGAATGCGAAAATGTTTTTGAAAGATTATAAAAGAAGATTAAGAAGAAAACTCAGAATAAGAAAAAAAATACATGGGACTGCTCAAAGACCAAGATTATGTGTATTTAAAAGTTTGAAACATATTTATGCTCAGTTAATTGATGATGATAAAGGCCATACACTTGCATATGCTTCAACACTTTCAAAGGAAATTGCAGAAGAAGTTAAGAACTTAAAAGGGAAAATTCCCAAAGCAAGATTAGTTGGAAAATTATTAGCACAAAAAGCACTTGAAAAAGGAATAACCACTGCTGTATTCGATAGAAGTGGTTATCCTTATCATGGTAAAGTTAAAGCAATAGCAGAAGGAGCAAGAGAAGGCGGGTTAAAGTTTTAATCCTGCCAGTTGCAAGAAAATAATTTCTTGCCGGATCGTCTAATGGCAGGACAGCGGCCTTTGGAGCCGTATGTGGAGGTTCGAATCCTCCTCCGGCAGCTCTAAAGAAAATTTTGAAATTGATGAAAGATAGGAGTTAAAGTGAATTTCAAGAACAAAAAAGTTACTGGTTTAGAAAACTTAAAAGAAAAAATAGTTCACATTAACAGAGTAGCAAAAGTTGTAAAAGGTGGACGTCGTTTCAGTTTTAATGCAATTGTTGTTGTAGGCGATGGTAATGGACATGTAGGTATTGGCCTTGGAAAAGCTAATGAAGTTACAGATGCTATTTCGAAAGGAATTGACGACGCTAAAAAGAATGTCTATAAAGTACCTGTAATTAATGGTACTATACCACACGAAGTAATTGGTAAATTTGGTGCTGGAAAAGTACTCTTGAAGCCAGCATCTCCTGGTACAGGTTTGATTGCTGGTGGTGGAGTACGTGCTGTTCTGGAAGCTGCTGGAGTACAGGATGTGTTGACTAAATCACTTGGTTCTTCTAATCCTCATAATCAAGTAAAAGCAACTTTAAAAGCTCTTTTGAGTTTAATAGATGCTCGAACAATGGCTTATAAACGTGGTATGAAAGTAAGTGAATTATTTAGTTTATAACGAGGTTTTTATAATGGCTAAGAAATTAAAAATAATACAAACAAAAAGTATAATCGATCGTCCTAAACCACAAAAACTTACAATCAAAGCTTTGGGTTTAGGAAGACCAAATTATTTCGTAATTCATAATGATACTCCTCAAATAAGAGGAATGATAAGAAAAGTATCACATTTAGTTAAAGTAGAAGAAATAGAAGAATAGGTGTTAAATGGATATACTTAGTAATTTAAAACCAGCAAAAGGCTCTCATAAAAAAGAGAAAAGAATTGGACGTGGCGAAGGAAGTGGCCATGGTGGAACAGCAACTCGTGGTATGAATGGACAGAGGTCACGTTCGGGTGCTAAATTTAAAGTTTGGTTCGAAGGTGGACAGATGCCACTTCAACGAAGACTTCCTAAGAGAGGTTTTCGTAATCCATTTAAAATTAAATATCAGGTAGTAAATGTTGGTAATATTCAAAAATTAATTGATAATAAAAGAATTGAAGAAGGTAGCACTATTGATGCCGCAACACTTTATAAAAATGGATTAATATCTAAAGCAGCTGCTCCTTATAAAATTCTTGGTGATGGAGAATTAAAATCAAAAATAAATATAGAAGCACATGCATTTAGTGCTTCTGCAATAGAAAAAATTCAATCACTTGGTGGAACTATAAAAGAGATTAAAATTTAATGGCTACATTTCAAGAAACATTTCGGAACATATTTAAAATTCATGAGCTAAGGCAGAGAATTTTGTATACACTTGCCTTGCTCGTTATTGTTAGAATTGGGGCTCATGTAACTTTACCAGGAGTCGATTCTCATCTTTTAAATTCAGCAATGACCAATTCTACTTCTGATAATTTGTTTGGACTCTATGATTTATTTGTTGGGGGTGCATTTAGAAATGCTGCTTTATTCGCTCTTGGAATAATGCCCTATATTTCTGCTTCAATTATATTACAGTTAGCAGGTGCAGTAATTCCATATATTCAAAAATTACAACGAGAAGGAGAAGAAGGTAGAAAGAAAATTACTCAATGGACTCGTTATGGAACTGTAATTATTTCAGCATTCCAGGCTTGGGGTGTAACAATTCATCTTTTGAATATTCGTTACAATAATTTACCAATTGTACCAGAAACAGTAAGAGGAATTGGCTGGACTTTATCTACAATTGTTTTTCTTGTTGCTGGAACAATATTTATAATGTGGATGGGAGAACAAATTACAGAAAAGGGAATTGGGAACGGAATTTCATTAATAATTTTTATTGGTATAATTGATCGTTTTCCTTTTGCAATTCTTGATGAATATCGTTTAATTGCTGCTGGACAAAGAAATTTAGTAATTGAAGTTGTTATACTTGCATTTATGGTTCTTGTTATAGCTGGTGTTGTTTTAGTTACACAGGGAACACGTAGAATTCCTGTACAATATGCTAAAAGAGTAGTTGGAAGAAAAGTTTATGGTGGTGTTACACAATATATACCACTTCGTGTAAATACTGCAGGTGTTATGCCGATTATTTTTGCTCAATCTATCATGTTTATACCAAGTACATTATTTTCATTTTTCCCTAATAATGAATTTATTGCTTCAATTGCAGGATATTTTTCTTATCAATCTTTTACTTATTCATTCATTTATGCATTAATGATTATCTTCTTTACATATTTTTATACTGCAATTGCATTTAATCCTCAGGATGTTGCAGAAACAATGAAGAAACAAGGTGGTTTTATTCCCGGAATAAGACCAGGAAAACAGACTGCAGATTTTATAGATAATATTTTAACAAAGATTACTTTACCAGGTTCAATATTTTTAGCAATTATTGCAATTTTACCAGCATTCGTTTCTAAGATTGGTGTTTCAGGAAGTTTTGCTTCGTTTTTTGGTGGTACAAGTTTGCTGATTGTCGTTGGTGTTGCTCTGGATACATTACAACAAATTGAATCACATTTATTAATGCGTCATTATGATGGTTTTATGAAATCTGGTAAAATTAGAGGAAGAAGATTTTAATTTAAAGACAGCTTAAAGTGATATTAATAAAAACGAAAAAAGAAATTGATTACATACGGGAAAGCTGTCGAATTGTTGCAGAAGTTTTACAATTAATGAAGCGTTATGCCAAACCTGGTATAACGACACTTGAGCTCGATAAGATTGCAGAAGATTATATTTTAAGCAATAATGCAAGAGCTGCTTTTAAAGGTTATTCTCAAGCAGGTTCTTTTAATTATCCAGGCTCAATTTGTTCTTCAATTGATGATGAGGTTGTTCATGGTATACCCAGCAACCGTGTGCTGAAAGAAGGAGATCTTCTATCTATTGATGTTGGAGTTGAAAAAAATAATTATTATGGTGATGCAGCTTTAAGTATTGCTATAGGTAAAATTTCTGATGATAAAAGAAAATTAATGGAAGTTACAGAAAAGTCTCTATATTTGGGAATAGAGCAAGCTGTTTCAGGGAATAGAATTGGTGATATTGGCAATGCAATACAAAGCTATGTTGAATCGTTTGGTTTTTCTGTAGTACGAGATTTATGTGGACACGGTGTTGGAAAACATTTACATGAAGACCCTCAAGTTCCTAATTATGGTAAAAAGGGAACCGGGGCTTTAATAAAAAATGGAATGACATTAGCTATTGAACCAATGATTAATATGGGTTCATATAAAGTTTTTGTTGATAGTGATGGATGGACTGTAAAAACTGTAGATGGTTTGCCTTCTGCACATTTTGAACATACAATAGCAATTATAGATGGTAAACCAGAAATTTTAACAAAATTTTAAATGGAATATGGCAAAACAAGGACCAATTAAAGTAGATGGAATAGTAACAGAAACATTACCTAATGCTCATTTTAAAGTAAGACTTGAGAATGGTCATGAAATTTTAGCCCATATTTCCGGGAAAATGAGAATGCATTTTATTAAAATACTGGTTGGTGATAAAGTTGCAATTGAATTATCACCATATGATCTAAATAAAGGTAGAATAACATATAGATATAAATAAATGGAGAGATTATGAAAGTTAGAGCTTCTGTTAAAAAGATTTGTGAACATTGTAAGATTATAAAAAGAAAAGGAGTTGTAAGAGTAATTTGTAAAAATCCTAAACATAAACAAAGACAAGGTTAAATAAGGAGGATAAAGCTTGGCTCGAATAGCAGGTATCGATTTACCAAAACAGAAGAAAGCATTTATAGGATTAACCTATATTTATGGTGTTGGTCGAAAAACTGCAATGGATATACTTACTAAAGCACAGGTAAATCCTGATAAAAGAATAGGAGAACTTACTGAAGAAGAGATTGCACGGATTCGTTCTATAATGCAGGCTGAGTATAAAGTCGAAGGAGCTTTGAGAAGCGAAATTCAGCAAAATATTAAAAGATTGATGGACATTGGATGCTATCGCGGTTTAAGACATCGAAGGGGATTGCCTGTTAGAGGTCAACGAACAAGGACTAATGCCCGAACTCGAAAAGGTAAACGTAAAACTGTAGCTGGAAAGAAAAAAGCACCAGCTAAGAAGTAATAAATAATTGAGGAGATAAATTGGCTAAGGCAGTTAAAAAGACAAAAAAGAAAGTTCACGTTGATGCAGTTGGTATTGCTCATATAAAAGCTTCATTCAACAACGTGATAGTAACTATAACAGATATTTATGGAAATACAATTTCATGGTCTTCAGCAGGAAAAAATGGTTTTAAAGGTTCTAGAAAAAATACACCATTTGCTGCTCAAGTGACTGCTGAAGCTGCTGCTAAAGAAGCTTATGACCTTGGACTAAGAAAAGTTGATGTGTTTATTAAAGGTCCAGGGGCTGGTAGAGAAGCAGCAATTAGAGCACTTAATACAGCTGGATTGGAAATATTATCAATTACTGATAATACTCCAATTCCACATAATGGTTGTAGACCACCTAAACGTAGAAGAGTATAACAGGAGAAAATCTAGATGGCAAGATATATTGGTCCAAGTTGCAAATTATGCAGAAGAGAAAGACAAAAACTATTTTTAAAAGGTACTAAGTGTTATACCGAAAAATGCCCTCTTGAACGTAAAAATTATGCTCCAGGGCAACATGGTTTAACACGTAGAGCGAAATTTTCTGAATACGGTGTTCAGTTAAGAGAAAAACAAAAAGTTAAAAGAATTTATGGGTTACTCGAAACTCAATTCAAGCTTTATTTTGAAAAAGCAATGAGACAAAAAGGTGTAACAGGTGCTAATCTTATTAAATTGTTAGAAAGAAGATTGGATAATGTTGTGTATCGTTTGGGATTTGCTCCATCAAGAAAAGCAGCTCGTCAGTTGATATTACATAGACATTTTACAGTTAATAATAAAATTGTGAATATACCATCTTACTTGTTATCTCCTGGAGATGTTGTTGCTGTTAGAGAAAAAAGCAAAAAACTTGATGTAATCCATAATTCATTAAGAAGAACAAAAGATAATCTATACAGTTGGTTGTCGGTCGATAAAGCTACTCTTTCTGGTACTTTTATTAATATTCCAGAAAGAGAAGAAATACCACTTAATGCAAATGAACAACTAATTGTAGAATTATATTCTAAGTAATTTATAAATTTAATATAGAGGATAATTTACATGAGCTATCCGTTTATTAAAATGCCCGATGGCGTTATTCAAGACGAATCCTCAAAAAGTGCTACATTCGGGAGATTTATTATTCAACCATTAGAAAGAGGATTTGGAGTTACTTTAGGTAATTCGTTAAGAAGGGTGTTACTATCCTCTCTTCCAGGTGCAGCAATTACTGCTGTTAAAATTGATGGAGTTCTTCATGAATTTTCAACTATTCCAGGTGTTCTTGAAGATGTAACAGAAATTATCTTGAATCTTAAAAAAGTTCGTCTAAAACTTCTTAATAAAAAAACAACCAGCACTCAAATTTCGATTTTGGGACCAGCAGATTTTAAGGCTGAAGATATTCAAAAAGCTTGTCCCGATGTTGAAATCCTTAATCCAGAACAGCATATTGCTAAACTAAATGCAGATGCAAAAATAAATATGGAACTTCGCTTTGGTATGGGAAAAGGTTATGTACCAGCAGAAGAACAGAAAACTCCTGATATGACTATTGGTACCATACCAATTGATTCTATTTATACCCCAATAGTTAATGTTCGTTATGATGTTGAAAATGTTCGCATAGGCGAAAGAAATGATTATGAAAAGTTAACAATTGAGATTAAGACAGACGGTTCCATTACACCAGAAGAAGCACTTTCAACATCAGCTAAAATATTAAAAGATCATATTCAATTATTTATAAACTTTGATGTTGAACCCGAAGTAGAAAAAGTTGAAACACAGGTTGATGCAGAGACAGAAAGAATTAGAAAAATTCTTTTAACCAATGTTGAAGATTTAGAACTAAGTGTTCGTTCTCATAATTGCTTAAAATCTGCAAATATTAAAACAATTGCTGATCTTGTTAGAAGAGATGAAAATGAGATGCTGAAGTTTAGAAACTTTGGTAGAAAATCATTAGCAGAACTTAAAGAAATTGTTGAAGGTTTTGGACTCCATTTTGGTATGGATGTCGATAAATATCTTGTTGATAAATCAGAAAAAAAATAGTTAAGGTTGAATAATGAGACACAGAGTTAAAGGAAGAAAATTAAAAAGAACTTCTGAGCATAAAAGAGCAACACTCAGAAATCTTGCAACTTCTCTCTTAAAACATAAAAAAATTAAAACAACCGTTGCAAAAGCAAAAGAATTGCGTACTTTTATTGAACCACTAATAACAAAAGCAAAAGTAGATTCTGTTGCTTCGAGAAGATATGTTGCAACCGAAATTAAAGATAAGAGTGTTCTCAAAGAACTATTTTCTGAAATTATTCCTAAGATAGGTGATAGACCAGGTGGTTATACAAGAATTGTAAAATTAGGTCAGAGAAAAGGGGATGGTGCTGAACTTGCAATTATTGAATTAGTTGATTATAGTGGAATTGTAAAACCTAAACCTGAAAAGAAAGAGAAGGCAGAAAAAGAAACACCTGTTGTCGAAGATAAAGTCGAAGTTTCTGAAGCAAAAACAGCATAAAAACATTTTTGTGTGATGATTTTTGTAGAGACTTGCTTAAGCAAGTCTCTACTTTTTTAAATTAATTAAATTTTTGGTCCAATCATTTTTTCTGGTCTTACAATCTCATCAAATTGCTCAGATGTTAATAATCCAAGTTCCAGTGCAGCTTCTTTTAATGTTTTGTTCTCTTTGTGTGCTTTTTTTGCAACTTTTGCTGCATTATCATAACCAATAACTGGATTAAGTGCAGTAACAAGCATTAAAGAATTTTCAAGATGTTTTTTAATGTTGTTTTCATTAGCAACAATTCCTACTACACAATTATCCGTGAAACTTTCGCAAGCATCTGCCAGTAATCTTATTGATTGTAATATATTGTAAGCAATTACAGGCATAAAGACGTTAAGCTCAAAATTTCCACTGGCTCCTGCAATGTTAATTGTTACATCATTACCAAAAACTTGAGCACAAACCATTGTCATTGCTTCTGATTGAGTTGGATTTACTTTGCCAGGCATAATTGAACTACCTGGTTCATTCTCTGGTAATGAGATTTCTCCAATTCCACATCTTGGTCCAGAACCAAGCCAGCGAATATCATTTGCAATTTTCATTAATGATGCAGCTAACGTTTTTAAAACACCACTTAATTCTACAAGTGCATCTTTACCTGCCATTGCTTCAAATTTGTTTGGAGCAGTTTTAAATGGCTTACCAGTTATTTCAGAAATTTTCTCTGCTACTTTGACAGCATAATCTGGATGAGTATTTAATCCAGTACCAACTGCAGTACCTCCTAAAGGAATTTCATATAATCTCTTTAATGCATCATTAATTCTTGCTAAACCATTTGTTAACTGCTGTGCATAACCAGAAAATTCCTGTCCTAATGTTAATGGAGTTGCATCCATTAAATGTGTTCTACCTATTTTAATAATGTCTTTAAACTCATTGGATTTTGCTTCTAATGCATCACGGAGTTTAGTTACCATTGGAATTAATCTTCGATGAATTTCTTCCACTACAGCAATATGAATTGCAGTTGGAAAAGCATCGTTTGTAGATTGGGACTTGTTTACATCATCATTTGGATGAATTGGTTTTTTACTACCTAAAACACCACCAGCCATTTCAATTGCACGATTAGCAATAACTTCATTTACATTCATATTTGTTTGAGTACCACTTCCTGTTTGCCATACAACCAGCGGAAAATGTTCATTTAACTTCCCTTCGATTACTTCTTCTGCTGCTTTTACAATTAATTCTTTTTTTTCATCCGATAGTAAACCTAATTCGTTGTTAGTAATTGCAGCGGCTTTTTTTACAATTGCAAGAGCTCTTATTAGTTCGAATGGAAAACGTTCGCCACCAATCTTAAAATTCATAAGAGATCTTGCTGTTTGAGCTCCGTAATACTTATCAGCGGGTACTTTTACTTCGCCCATACTATCAGTTTCAATTCTATATTCCATATAAAACTCCATTATTTAATTGTATTTTAATTTGATGCTTCAAAAATATAAAAAGATTTGCAACTTCGATAAGCAAAACAATTTTAATACTGTAATTACTCTGGTGTTTATTATTACTCATTTAAATGAAAATAAAGAAGGTTATTTATTCGGAAGGTATTTCTATTCTTCTTGCTCCATAATATCTTTTTGCATAATATTTTTCGTTTAAAGAAGAAATTGTAACTCCAAGTTTTCTACTTGAGTGAACAAATTGATTATCACCAATATAAATTCCAACATGTCCTGGTTTGGATCTTCTGCTTGTATTGAAGAAAACTAAATCTCCAAATTCTAATTCATTTTTTTCTACTTTTTCACCAATCTGAAATTGTTCTCTTGCAGAACGAGGTAATTCTATAGAAAATGTGTTTAAGAAAATTTGTCTTGTAAATCCAGAGCAATCAATTCCATCGTTAGAATTGCCACCATATTTATAAGGTGCATCAAGATATTTAATTATTTCCAGCAAAATTCTTTCTCTAAAAGATAGAGGTACGTCTGGATTAATATAATTTTTATAATTTGCTACAAATTTTTCTTTATCTATTGGATTTTCTTCAACAGGCATTTCATCAAATTCTTCCTGTGTAGTATCGATTGTGTTTTCTGATGAGGGTTTAAGTTTAATTGTATCTTTTTTTGATGTATCCTGTTTGGAATATCTAACTAACTTTTTTTGCTGTTCTTTTTTTGTTTTTGATTGACCATATCTTTGTGAACTGGATGAAGGGGCACAGCCTTCAAATAAAATGATGAAAGCTATGCCTATTATAAATGATTTTAATATTCTAAAAAGCATAATGTTACGATTATCCGAGATATGCTCTTAAGTTTTTACTTCTGGATGTATGTCTTAATCTTCTTATTGCTTTTTCTTTTATTTGACGAACTCTTTCTCGTGTAAGATTAAATTTTTCTCCAATTTCTTCGAGTGTTAGTGAATGTTCACCATTTAATCCAAAGTATAATTTAATTACTTCTGCTTCTCGATCTGTTAAAGTTGAAAGAGCTCTTTCAATTTCTTTTTTTAATGATTCATTCATTAGCTGATAATCTGGGGAAGGAACTTCTTCGTTTGATAGAACATCAAGAAGACGATTATCTTCGCCCTGTACAAAAGGAGCATCCATTGAAACATGTCGACCAGAAACTCTTAATGCATCTGTAACTTCACTTATATCCATATCCAGTTCTTGTGCTAATTCTTGAGGACTTGGTTCTCGTTCGAATTCCTGTTCAAGGTTACTATAGGCTTTACCAATTTTGTTTAATGCACCTACTCTATTTAATGGAAGGCGTACAATTCTTGATTGTTCAGCCAAGGCTTGAAGTATTGATTGTCTGATCCACCAGACAGCATATGAAATAAATTTAAAGCCACGAGTTTCATCAAATCTTTTAGCTGCTTTAATTAAACCAAGGTTACCTTCGTTAATTAAATCTCCAAGAGATAATCCTTGATTTTGATATTGTTTAGCAACAGAAACAACAAATCGTAGATTGGCTTTAACGAGTTTTTCGAGAGCTTTTTCGTCTCCCTTTTTTATTCTTATAGCAAGTTCGATTTCGTCATCTGGGGTTAAGAGATCAACTTTTCCGATTTCTTGAAGATATTTGTCTAATGAAAGACTTTCTCGGTTGGTAAATTGTTTTGTTATCTTCACGGTTAATCTCCTATTTTTTTTCTACATATATTGAATCGACAATACCTACAATTGATGCATCCACAGGAGCCATATCGACATCGAGTGGTATTACTGCTTCACTTGCAGTAACATAATAAATAATTTCTCCTGGTCCTGCACCAATTGTATCTAAAGCTATTATTGGTGAAGAAACTTTTTGAAACTGACTATTAATTGGTTGAACTAATTGTATTTTATAATTATTTACTGCTTCATATTTTCGTGTAGCCCAGATAGTACCAATTATTTTTCCAAGATACATAATATTTTACTCTTTAATGGCTACATCTAATTTATCAACAATTGCCATAATAACGGCATCAACAGGTTTATTATGTGTAAATGTAGTTTGACGTGCTGAACTTCCCTGAGCTACAAGAACTATTTCTCCGACTCCCGCCCCAACAGAGTCGACAGCTATCACTGTTGAATCTTTTGGTGTATAATCTAAATTTAATTGGCGTACTATTAAAAATTTTGCACCTACCAGATTTTCATCTTTTCGAGTAGACCAGACTGTTCCTATTACTTTCCCGAGTATCAATTTTACTCTCTCAACTTTGTTGGTTGGATAATTTTGATATTAGTTTTTTCATAACGATTAATATTATTTGTAAATATTATAAGATTATTAAATTCTGCCACTGAACATATAAGTGCATCACGAACGGTTGCAACTTTATTAAAAAATTTTGAAATGTTCAAACTGTATCTAGAATTTAATCCCAGAACTTTAAGTGCCTTTAATAAATTGTCGATAGATTCTTTTTCGTCTGCATTATGAGCTGCAAAGTATAACTCAGCAGCATTTATAACAGTTGTAAAGCAAATTCCATTCATCATTGCAATTTCAAGGTCGGAATTTGTTTTTTTATTTTCATGATATAAATGCTCAATTAATATATCGGTATCAATTAAAAAATGTATTATATCGTTCTTCAATATTGAATTCTTTCTCTAATATTTGAATTAATTAAACTTCCCTTAGCTTTTAAAAAATTCAGAGTTACGTCTTCAGGAATTTTTTGTAAAGATTTTACTTTATTAAAAATGTTTATGTCTATTTCTAAATTATTTATTGCAGAATATATATTTCCATAAATATCTATCCTAATTTCGTTAATTCCACTTTTGAATATTTTCTCTAATTCTTCTGAAGGTATATTTATTGTATAATCATTATTAATAGTTGTAATAAACGAGAATAATTTAGTATAACTTTCTTCATTCATATAAAAAACTCCTTCCATTAAGACTATTATTCACTTTAAAAAAATTAGCTACAGTTTGAGCAACATCTGCAAAAGTTTTTCTTATCCCTAAATTTTTCCCTTTTATATTTTTTCTATAAAACAACAATGGTACATATTCTCGACTATGATCTGTGCTTGGGGTTGTTGGGTCGTTACCATGATCTGCTGTTATTATCAGAGCATCGGAGTTATCAATGTTATTTAATATTCCGGGTAATTTATCATCAAATTCTTTAAGTGCTTTAGCAAAACCAATTGGATCGTTACGATGACCATAATAAACATCAAAATCTACAAGATTAACAAAGATGAATGAATTTTTATAATGTTTGATTGTATCAATAATTTTTTCAACCCCTTCAAGATTTGTTTTTGTTTTAATCTGTATTTTTATTCCCTGATAATTAAACAAATCATTAATTTTCCCGATTGCAATTGTATCTATACCTTCGTTTGATAAGTAATCTAAAATTGTATAGTCAAAAGGATTTAGTGAAAAATCTTTTCGATTGGTAGTTCGTATATAATTATTTGATGAACCGATAAATGGTCTTGCTATTACTCTTGCAACTGCGTGGTCATCAATTAAAATTTTATTGCGTGCAATTTCACATATTTCATACAATCTTTGAAGTGGTATAATTTCTTCGTGTGCAGCAATTTGAAAAACAGAATCGGCTGATGTATAAACAATTGGATATTTAGTTCTTATATGCTCATCTCCCAATTTCATAATTATTTCCGTTCCCGAAGCAGGAATATTTCCAAGAATTCCATCAACTTTAGTTTCTTTAATAAATTTTTCAATAATTTCTTGTGGAAAACCATCGGGATAGAGAGGGAAAGCTTTTTCAATTTTTAAACCACCAAGTTCCCAGTGTCCTGTAGTTGAATCTTTTCCAACAGAAGCTTCTGCCATTTTACCATAAGATGCTAATGGATTAGTTTGTGGTTTTATACCTTTAATTGGATGAATATTTCCTAAACCAAGTTTTTCAAGATTTGGTAGATAAAGTCCACCAACAAATTCAGCCATATTTGCAAGTGTATTACTGCCTTCGTCGTTGTAAGCTGAAGCATCGGGTAATTCACCGATGCCAAGACCATCGAGTACGATTACTATAAAATTATTCACGAGTTCTCATTATAAACTTTTGACAGTGTTACCACCTTTTTCGAGTGCTTTTTTTAAAGCTAACTCTGCATTATTTAATATTTCATTAACATCTGTTTTATTAAGAGTAGAAGCAATGCCAATTGAAACAGTAAAAGTAGTTTGCCTTGCAACAACAGCAATGGGTTTGCGTGCAATTTTTACTCTTAACTTTTCTGCCCACAAAAAAGCATCTTTTGGGGTAGTATTAAAAAAGTAAACAGCAAAAACTCTTTCATCGATTCTTCCCCATAAATGCATTGGTGTTAATTCATCTTTAATCATTTGAGAAATTGCTTTTAATACTTTAGGGAAAGGATTACCATCAAAAAGTGATTCCTGTTCTAAGAAATCATCAATTTTTATAAGAGCAACTGCTCCTGGTAGATCTAATTCTTTGCTTCTAACAAGATCGATTGTAAGTCTTTCAATAAAAGATTTATAGTTTAATGCCTTTGTTTCTATATCGTATGTTAAAAGATTTTTTAAGATATTTATTGTAGAGAATGAATGCAAAATAAAAGCTATAAATTTTGTAGCATTTTTTACAAAGGTAATTTCATTATTTGTATAGATATTTTTTTTAAGACTTTCGAAGCAGAGAACACCATAATTTTGTTCGTCATATACAAGTGGTATTGCAAGGAAAGAACCATCAAAACTTACGTCTTCGTTTTTAGAGAAGCGTGGAATTTCTATACTCGATGTATCATCAATCTTAACAGGTGTAAAACTTAATATTGCTCTTCCAACCAGAGTTCCATTAAGATCTATTTCTAAATTTTCGCCAACATATTTTAATGATGTTTTATTTACAATGCGTGTGGTTTTAAATTTTTGTTCGGATGGGAAATAGGAAACAAAAGTAAAAACATCCCAGTCAAGTAAATCTTTGACTGCTATGATTATAGTAGAATAAATATCTGTTTCTGTTTCAATTTTTTTGTCGTAACTTAAGATATTTAATAGAGCTTTTAATCTTTGCTCGGCTTGTGTTTCAGAAAATTTTTCTTCAAAGAGGCTTATGATAATTGAAATTATTCTAACTACTTTTCCTAAAGAAAAAATTTGTTCAATTCCAAAAGCATCGTTAACTTTTGAATCGAGCACTAAAATACCAGTAAGATTTTTACCATAAAATAGTGGAACTCCAACAAAGCTTTTTACTCCTTGAGGCGAATTGTAATAACGAATTACATCTACTTCTGCATTGGGAGAAATATCTGTTAATATTTCAGGTTCTTCTTTCTGAACGATTTTTCCAAGAATATCATCTTCGAGATCAAATTTTTGTTTTGTAATTTGAGTTGAACTTGATACAAATCTTTCGAGTGTTAATTTCTGCTTATTTTTATTATACCAGAAAAAAGCTACAGTATGAGCCATAAAAGCATCTTTAACAACGCTTAATATCTTTTCGAGTAAAAATCCAAATTGTTCATCCTGACTTATATCTTTAGGTAATTCTTCTCGAGCAATTTTATCGAAGTTTTCTTTAAAGTCTGGTGGTTTAAAAAAATTTCTATTTGGTTTATTAACTGTGGTTGTAAAATTCTCTGCAGTAATAACTTCAATATTTTTAACTGGTGAGATTATTTCAAATCCTTCTGATTCATCTGTAGAATAAGAAGGACTTTGTTCGTGTAATACATCACTGGTTTCGTTACTTTTATCATATTCTTTTGTATCCGATTTGGAATCTCGCAAGAATATTATGAAGCCAACATAAATTAAAAGAATTACACCAGATATTATTCTAAGAAGAGAATCATCAGTAATAAAAGGTATAATTATTAAGATGGGAATGAAAATAAAAATTAGTATTCGCTTTTTATATTTTTCCGATAATCCCATCTCTTACCAAGAATATGAAATAATTAATACAAAGTTTAATTCAATAATAAGAAAGTTTTGTGAATTTTTCATGAAAGCATTGTATTTATAAGCAATTTTACTACTTCTTTTTTACCAATATTTTTTAACGATGAATATAAAAACGCATTTGTTCCTAAAATAAGTTCTGGGAAATATTTATTTATTGTATTTTTTAATTGAGATATTTCTGATTGTGTTAACTTATCGATTTTATTAAAAATTACGTAGTAAGGAATATTTTTACTTCTTAAATATTCATTTAGAATAAAATCAAGTTTTAAAGGTTCATATCGACTATCAATCAAATGGAATGCAAGCATAATATTTTTATTAGTATCGATGTAAGTTTCTATTAATTTTTGCCATTCTTTTCTTTCTTGAAAAGATACTTTTGCATAACCAAATCCAGGTAAATCAACAATATAGAATTTGTTTTCAACGAGATAATAATTTATTGATCTTGTTTTACCTGGAGTAGAACTGGTTTTTGCAATTTTCAATGGTGAAAAAATTGAATTAATAAATGAAGATTTCCCCACATTTGATCTTCCACATAAGATTACTGTTGGCAATTCTTGTTTAGGAAGATCTTCAAGTTTGTAGACAGATTTAATGAATTCTATTTTTTTCATAGAAATAAATTTTCTTATTCATATAAAATTAATGTAATTTACGTTATATTTGAAAGAATTCAACAAATTGAGCTCTCTTTTTACTTACAGAAAATTTCCGCAATTCTTTTTTATCTAAATTGATTAATAATTATTGACTAAAAAAATTATTTCTTGTATTATTGAAACGGTATAATTAATTTTGAAATGGTAATAATAATTAATCGATTTCGACAGAATCTATCAAAAAGAATATTGTTCTATAATTACATTTTATAAAGCCATCAATTTAATATAGCATATTAATTCAACTTAGTAAGGGTATATAAGATGGAACAACTATCAAGTAATGAACAAATTGATTCAGCAATAATGGTAGAATATAAAAATCCAAAGTTATCACCTGAACAACGAGCTAAAGATTTAATTAAGAGAATGACATTAGAAGAAAAAATTGCCCAGATGTTATGTATATGGGAAGATAAAAAAACTATTTTATTTGATGAGAATGGGAATTTGAATTATGAAAAAATGCGTGAACATCTAAAAAATGGAATTGGTCAGATTGCAAGACTTAGTGATTCGAATGGAGGATTGACTCCTGTTGAGATGATTGAGATGGCAAATAAAATTCAAAAATTTTTTATAGAAGAAACTCGTCTTGGTATTCCTGTAATTTTTCACGAAGAATGTTTACATGGACTTGCAGCAAAAGATGCAACAAGTTATCCAGTCCCAATTGGATTAGCTTCAACATTTAATGTAGAGTTAGTTGAAAAAATTTTTTCTGCTATTGCAGAGGATGCAAGAACACGTGGTGTTCATCAAGCACTTACACCAGTTGTCGATGTAGCAAGAGATCCAAGATGGGGACGTGTCGAAGAAACATTTGGCGAAGATCCTTATCTTACTGCTCAAATGGGTATTGCTGCTGTTAAAGGGTTACAGGGAAATGGAGAACTCAATAATGGAAATAAAGTTATTGCCACATTAAAACACTTTGCTGCTCATGGTCAACCAGAATCAGGAACAAATTGTGCCCCTGCAAATTTTTCTGAGAGATTGTTAAGAGATGTTTTCTTGTTCCCATTCAAAGAAGTAATTGAAAAAGCCAATGCTATTAGTGTAATGGCTTCTTATAACGAAATTGATGGAGTCCCTTCACATGCTAATAAATGGCTTTTGAGAAAAGTTCTTAGAGATGAATGGAATTTTAAAGGTTATGTAGTTTCTGATTATTATGCCATAACTGAATTAAATTATAGAGATGTTACAGTTAGTCATGCTGTAGCTAAGGATAAATTAGAAGCAGCAAAATTAGCAATCGAAGCTGGAGTTAACATTGAATTCCCTAATCCTGATTGTTATTTATACATTTCTGACCTTATAAAAAGTGGATTAATTAAAGAATCTGATATTGATGAACTAATTGAACCAATGCTTAGATACAAATTTCAATTAGGACTATTCGATAATCCATACATAAATACAACAAATGAACAAATAGAAGAGAAATTAATTAGTGATAGAGAATTAGCACTACAGGCTGCAAGAGAAACAATAATTCTACTAAAAAATGAAAATAATATTTTACCATTAAAAAATTTCAAAAGAATTGCAGTAATAGGACCAAATGCAGACAGAGTTCTACTTGGAGGATATCATGGTACTCCAAGATTTTATACATCGGTTTATCAAGGAATAAAAGAAAAAGCAGGAAATGATATTGAAGTATTTTATAGCGAAGGATGTAAGATTACAGTTGGTGGTTCATGGAATGAAGATGAAGTAATACTTCCTGATCCTGAAGAAAATAAATTATTAATAAAAGAAGCTGTTGAAGTAGCAAAAAAATCTGAAGTAATAATTCTTGCATTGGGAGGAAATGAACAAACTTCTCGAGAAGCCTGGAATAAAAATCACCTTGGAGATAGGCCAAATATAGATTTAATTGGTCAACAAAATCTATTAACAGAAGAATTACTCAAATTAGGTAAACCCATTGTTGTACTTTTATTTAATGGTAGACCAAATTCAATTAATTTTATAAAAGAAAATGTTCCAGCAATTCTTGAATGCTGGTACTTAGGACAGGAAACAGGAAAAGCTGTTGCAGATGTTTTATTTGGATATTACAACCCGAGCGGGAAATTACCAATTTCAATTCCAAGATCAGCAGGTCACATTCCTTGTTATTATAACTATAAGCCATCTGCAAGAAGAGGTTATTTGTTTGATGATGTCACTCCACTTTTCCCTTTCGGTTTTGGGCTGAGTTATACTAATTTTATATTCAGTGATCTAAAACTATCAAAAGATAAAATTAAATTAGGTGAATCGACACAAATTTCTGTAACTGTAAAAAATAATGGTAACTTAGCTGGCGAAGAAGTAGTGCAGCTATATATAAGAGATTTGTATAGTTCAGTTACAAGACCAGTAAAAGAATTAAAAGGGTTTAAGAAAATTGCTCTTCAACCACAAGAAACAAAAACAGTAATATTTGAATTAAGCACAGATATGTTAGCATTTACAAATATAGACATGCAGTATTGTACTGAACCTGGAGATTTTGAAATTATGGTTGGAAATTCATCGAGAGATGAAGATTTATTAAAAATAATATTAACCGTAGAATAATGTAGAAAATATTATATAAATAAACCTTGTTCAAATTTGTGAATGAGGTTATAAAACTATATATGAAAAAATATAATGAAAAGAAAAAGCACTTGGATATAAATTATAAAATAAGTGCTAACAAATATCTTTTATATAATAGCTGGTGTTTAATTAACTCTTTCAATCCAAGAATAATAAATTTATTCGATAAAATTAATAGTCCCAAAACCGATTTTGAATCCTATAAGTTAATTTTAATTGTGCTCAAACTTCATGAATATTTCTTTCATATTAAACTTTTGGGTTTAAATGAGAACCATTCCTATACAAATCAAG
This sequence comes from Rosettibacter firmus, assembly GCF_036860695.1. NCBI lineage: Bacteria > Pseudomonadati > Ignavibacteriota > Ignavibacteria > Ignavibacteriales > Melioribacteraceae > Rosettibacter > Rosettibacter firmus. The sequence goes on from NZ_JAYKGJ010000002.1 coordinate 41,875, forward strand.
TAAAGAAATAAAATAAAAGGGAGGCACCATGCTTCGTAAGATTACATTATTATTTGTTTTATTAACTTCATTCTTGTTATTTAATCAGGTCTATTATGCTCAAGGACGTGGAACTTTAAGAGGGATTGTATTCGATAAAGCAACAAAAGAAGTACTCCCGGGTGCAAATGTATTAATAAAAGGAACAAGTATTGGTACAGCATGTGACCTCGATGGTAAATACGTAATTTATAATGTACCTGCAGGGACTCAAACTGTTGTTGTTTCATATATTGGTTATAAAACTGTCACTATGGAATTAAATATACTACCTGGAAAAACCTTAGAACAGAATTTTGGTCTCGAGATGACAGCAGTTGAAGGTGAAGAAATTGTAATTACAGCTCAGGCACAGGGACAGTTACAGGCAATTAATCAACAATTAACATCAGATAAAATTGCAAATATTGTTTCGGAAGCAAGAATTCAAGAACTACCGGATTTTAATGCAGCTTCTGCATTGAGCCGTTTACCTGGAATATCTACTACTAAAAGTTCTGGTGAAGATAATAAAGTTGTAATTCGTGGTCTTTCTCCGAAATATAATGCAATTGAAGTTGAGGGTGTTAAACTTTCTGCTACGGGAAGTTCTTCAATTGGTCTTACATCTGATCCTTATGTTCAAACTGGTGGATTAAATAATGATAGAAGTGTTGATCTTAGCATGATATCTCCATATATGATTAGAATGATTGCTGTTTATAAATCATTAACTCCTGATATGAATGCAAATTCAATTGGTGGTACTGTTAATATGGAATTAAGAGAAGCTCCTTCTGGTTTTCACTGGAATGTTTTATGGCAACAGGGTTATACAGCAAAAAGTAAATATTATGGTAATTATAGAGGAGTTGCATCTGCAAGTAATAGATTTTTTAATGATAAGTTAGGCGTATATGCTTTAATTAATACAGAAGCATACGATAGAAATTCAGATAATATGGATGCAAACTATGGTATAGCAGCTGAACAGGCACAAATTGATCCTTTAACTGGGTATCGTCCTGTAAAAGTTAATTCTGTTACTTTTAATAGACACTTAGAAACAAGAAGACGTCTTGGAGCAAATTTGATTCTTGATTATAATATTCCAAATGGCTCGCTAAAGTTTGTTAATATGTTTGCAAGATTGAATTCTGATTATACAGAGCATCGTCAAACTATTAATTATGATAATGGTAGAATGGAATGGCAATTGAGATCTGGAATAAATGTAATTGATCAACAGTTGAATTCTATAAAATTAGATTATGATCTTGATTTTATTACTGTAGATTTATCTGCTAGCTATACAGCTGCTACTAACAATCTTAAGAACTCTCCAGTATTCTCTTTTAATCAAACAGATGCTTTGCAGGCTGGTGTGCTTAGAGATAATAAAAGACCAGAAGAACTAACTTACTTACTTACTAAATATAAAGGAGCTGATGAAGTAGTTCTAAGAAGTGGTAATTTATTTAGCAATTTATATAAAGAAAAGAAATATTCTTTGAAAGGTGATTTTGAATTACCATTTAACTTTTCAAGTATTCTAAATGGCTCATTTAAGTTTGGTGGATATTTCTACGATCAGAAAAATAGCACAGATCAGGAATCCCCTTATTTAGCTTTTAATGGCAATGCAAATTCTACTGATAATGATATACAAACTAATTTGATGAGAACTATTAAAAATGAATTTGGTATTTCTACAAATACAAGAGGAGAATTGGTAGGTAGTTCTTTTATTGATACTAATAATAAATTATATGATCCATTCCTTGATAATAGATATGGACCTATTTTCTATGCAGCTAATACTGGGATTCTTAATGATATTCTTTATTATATTATGAGTAAACCAGAATTTGATGCATCTAATAAAGATGTAAGTACTGGAGCTCAAGGTGGCTGGTATAATGGACCTTATCAAAAGTTAACTAACGATTATAATTATAGAGAAAAATATTATGCCTCTTATGTAATGAGTAAAATAAACTTTTTGGATTTTATGATTATAGGTGGTGTCCGATATGAAAAAGTTAAAACAGAATATTTTGCCTATAATGCAAGAGATATGAGAAATGCTCAAGCTCAAATTATGTATGATACAACTGCTCATGGTTCTAATGAATTTTTACTTCCTATGGGACAAATTAAATATACACCACTAAACTGGCTTGATGTACGTTATGCTTATACTCAAACAATTTCTCGACCTGATTACCATTTAATTAGTCCAAAGTTTACTATTACTCAAAATAATGAGATTTATACGGGTAACCCCGATTTAAAACCAGCTAAAGCTTATAATCATGATTTGAATTTTACATTTCATAGTAATTCTATTGGACTTTTAACAATTGGTGGATTTTATAAAACAATAGAAAATTTTGTTTTTAATGCTACTTATCAACTTGATGCAGCTGAAGGTGCTGGAATTGATTCTTTAAGACGTTACCAAATTATTCGTAATGGACAATTGGTTGTAACGCCAATAGTTAATCCAACAACTAAAAAATCCAATGCAACGGTATATCGACCATTAAATAATCCATATAAAGCTTATGTAAAAGGTCTTGAATTTGATTTTCAACATCGATTCTGGTATCTGCCTTATCCATTTAATGGATTACTGATTGGAATCAACTACTCAAGAATATTTTCAGAAACAAGGTATCCATTCTATGATGTTAAGGTAAAAATAGTTGGACGTGATAGAATACCTGTACTTATCGATAGCTCATCTGTTGGACGTTTAATAGACCAACCTAATCATGTTTTGAATTCTTATATTGGATTTGATTACAAAGATTTTGCAGTTCGTTTTTCGTTCGTATTTAATGATGAAGTTGCTACAGTTAATGGTGGTAGATATCCAGAAAATGATTCATATGCAGATGATTATTTTAGAATTGATTTTTCTGCGCGACAAAAATTACCATTCTTTAATTCAGAATTATACATCGATTTTAGTAATCTTAATAGTGCAAATACACAATCTATCCAGAAATCAACAGGAGGATTTAGAAACATACAGAATTATGGTCTTGTAGCAAATTTAGGAATAAGATTAAGGTATTGATTCAATAAATATTTTTCTAAAAAAATAAGGAGTGAAGTATGAAAAAATTTATTTTATTAATAATAGCATTTACTCTATTGAGCAATTTCTTGTTTGCTCAAAAAGATACTGTAGTAGTTAGTGGTTTTTACGAAACTGGCAAATACGGTACACTAAATGATGCTATAGAAGCTGCTATAGCTAATGGTACCATAAATAATACAGTATTCAAACTCAAGCCATATGAAGTGTATGTTCTAAGTAGAAGTATATATTTAGATCATGGTCAAAATTTAGAGCTATATGCTCCTAAACCCGGAAAAACACAGGAATCAGCGCCACCACAAATTGTGTGGACCGAAGAAGCAATAACAAGAACCTACATTATTCAAAGCTATGGCGATATAAAAGCATCGAATATATGGTTTCGTTATGCAGATTTTTTAGGTAGCAAAGTTATGACTTCAATTACTTTTGAAAATCAAACACCAGAAAATGACCCTGAAAGAGGTGAATTTGATGGATGTCTTTTTGATTATGCAGGAATAGGTGCAGAATCGGCTGGTGCAATTTGTGTTAAAGCAGATCATTTTGTAGGTAAGTTTACTAATTGTTACTGGAGAAATAATTCAGATAATCATTTTAGATATTATGGTCGTGCAGTTTCATTCCCATATCAAAGTTCAGGCTGGCATTACGATACTTTATTTTTTGAAAATTGCACATTTACTAACTTAAGTAGAATTGTAATGCAAGAAGGAAATGAATACAGTGATAATATATTTATTAATCATTGTACACTTTTAAATTCAATTGAATGGGTATTTCAATCTGCTGGCTGGATAAGAAATGCTGTAATTACAAATTCTCTCTTTATCAATCCATATATGTATGGACATAGAGCTTATGATGTATGCCCAAGTGGAATGACTTATAATGATTATCTTGCAGGTAAATGTAATTCCCCAGGTGGTGGACTTATTAATGGTATAACTCCAGTGGATTCATTTGGATTCCAGGTGGATTTTACAGACTTCGATAGAAAAATTTACATTGGTTACATCGATTATGCTTATCAGGATTGGATGTTAGATTGGTATAAGAATAGTGATTGGAGTAAAGAGCGTATTAGAAATAGAGAACAGATGTTACTTTTTAATCCTTCACCCATGCTTGGCGATGATGAAATTGCCTTTATGGATTCAGTAGATGCCAATGGAAATAAAGTATTTAAAACAATTAATGTAGATTGGCCAACTATTTATCATAAAGATCCACAATTTATTGTTCCTGCTACAAATTTAGAAGCTGCTAAACTATTTATTATGTACAAATGGTCAACAAATGCAGATATTGATTGGTCATATGAACCCGAAGCTGGATTCAAACAAGTATGGCCATTACCAGAAAATTTAGCTTATACAGATCCAGAATTATTGACTGCAGGTATGGGAGGATATCCATTAGGTGATTTAAATTGGTTCCCGGACAAATATGAACAATGGAAGACTTCTCAACGCGAAAAAGAATGGCAAACAATTAATAATTGGTTGACCTATGGTTCGCCTGAACCAAGCGTTGTAAAAGAATTACCAGGTCCTCTACCTTTAGAATATTCATTAAAACAAAATTATCCTAATCCATTTAATCCAACTACTAATATCGAATACTCAATTCCTAAATCTGGTTATGTATCCTTGAAAGTATTTAACTTATTAGGTCAACAAGTAGCTACAATTTTTGAAGGAAATCAAAACGCTGGCAACTATATTGCAACATTCGATGCATCTGGATTAGCTAGTGGGGTTTATTTATACAGATTAGAATCTAATAATGTCTCTATTACAAAGAAATTAATATTAATGAAATAAAGGAGGGATAAATAATAATTTAATTAATTCTAAAATGACAATTATTGATAATGATTAATAATTGTTTCACTGAAACAAGAAAATCAAATTTTTCTTAAAAAATAGGAGGAGGAATTATGTTAAAAAAACTAAAACTTATTTTATTTACAATCCTCTGGATATCTTCAGGACTATTGGCTCAGGAGGTGGTTCTTTCCGATGAGTTTGATAACGGTGATAGTAAGTGGAATACCGGATGGATTGATAATGCAACTACTTCCGTTACTGTCTCTATAGATAACACTGGTAAGCTCTCTGGTGCTAATTCTTATAAGCTTACCATTACAAAAGGTGGCGTTGAAATGTGGAGAGTTCAAAGAGTAGCGGATTTACCACTTGTTGCCGGTTACAGATATACATTATCATTTATGGCAGTTGCAAGTAAGGATGCAAAAATTAATGCTCTTTTTGAAATCAAAGGTTCTCCATATACAAAATATCTCAATGATACTGCGAATGTTACTACTACTCCTCAAACTTTTACTTATGAAATGACAGCAACTATTAATGTACCTGATAATCAGGTTAAATTACATTTTGGTAGTGCTTTTAATGATAATACTACTATCTGGATTGATAAAATTATTGTAACTCGCATGCCAGATCCGTCATTTGTAACTTTATGGGGTTCAACACCACGAGGTAAAGGCTGGCCAATTCTTAATAGACAGGATACTCCTCCTGGTGATGCAGGTATGGGTGCTGATGGTCCTCCTCCAAGCTGGGCTACTATCCGTGGTGGTTTTGGTAGAACCGTTGAAGCTACAACAGAAAAAGCAATTGTTGTGACAGGTAGATTTGAATATGTAGGTGAAGGTCCAGGTGCAAGTTATGTACCATTACGTTATGCATTGACTTACTGGACAGACGAAGGTACACTCAATTATCAATATACAGATACTGCAACATGGACAGGGGCTGGTGTTCACTATGGTTATGAATTTACACCTCGTTCGGGTGCAACAGATATGGCAAACGGTGCTGGAGGAGCTGGTACTGTATGGACTATAAATGGTGGCGCAGGTTGGAATAGTACCTGGTCTAATAATGGTAGACCAATTGCAGCAGTTGAACAAGAACCTGCTTTAGCAGAAATAGCTGCCGGCATGTATGATTTTGCAATTTCTGTTCAGCCTCTTCCTGATGGTACAAACGAAATTCGCTGGTTCATGTATCATGTAGATAAAAAATACTGGTTTGGTGGAACTGTAATTGATACAGCTCAGGTATCTACAAGATTTAATGGGATTTGCTTTGGTGTAGGAGATGGTATTACTACTCAAATGAAAGCTTTCAAACTCTATGGAGTAAGAGTTGAACTTGGTAACCCAATTACTGTCCCAGAAGCACCATGGCAACCATATTATGTAGAAAATTGGGGTAAATTTGTAAGATTTAGCCCAACTGCAGAATTCGTACCTGGAGATGTTGTTGGTAATGCTGGTGTTAAAGGGAAAGATGGTGGACAAATTCCAAGTAATCAGGGTTGGACTGTTATAAGAGGTGGATTTGTTAAGCCACATACTGCTACATTGTCTAAAGCACTTATTGTTAAAGGAAAAATTAGATTTGAAGGTGCTGGTCCAAGCACATGGAGTGGTTTAAGAATGGGACTTTTCCAGCACGATAGTGCAGGTGTGCTACAAAACGCAAATACACCGGATGCTGCATGGTCAGGAAAAGAAAATTATGCTAAAGGGTATTTATTAATTCCTCATAGTGATGCAAATGAATTGCCAGGATGGGCTGCTGGTGGTGCTGGAATGCTCGGTGTAGTTCGAAATGGTAACTGGATTAGTACTTATGGTAGTAATTTAGCTTTAGGTGTGGCTTATCAAAAACCAACTGGAGCTATATTTAATGAAGGTACTTATAATTTTGCAATTTCTGTTCAACCAAAATCCGATGGAACAAAAGAACTAAGATTTTATATAGTTAAAGAAGATAATAGTTACTGGTGGGGTGGTACATTTATAGATACTACCTGGATACCTCCAACATTTAATGGAATATGTTTTGGACTAAATGGTGGTAATGGTGCAGAAAACAATCCATTAAAAGGTATGTATCTGGAAGATGTGATGGTTGATATGGGAGCTCCAATCGTTGTCCCAGAAGCACCATGGCAACCTTATTATGTTGAAAATTGGGGTAAATTTGTGAGATTCAGTTCTACAGCAGAGTTTGTTCCTGGTGATGTGATTGGTAATGCAGGAATAAAAGCAAAAGAAGGCAGTACAGGTATAACTACTGGTGGTGTATGGTCAACTATACGTGGTGGATTCCTTGAACCAATTACTGCAACATTAACAAAAGCAGTTAAGATTACTGGTAAAATAAGATTTGAAGGTGGCGATCCAAATACTTGGAGTGCTTTAAGGTATGGAATTTTCTATCATGATAATCCAGGAACATTACAAAATAAAGGCACACCTGATGCCACTTGGAATGGACAAGAAAATTTAGCAAGGGGTTATTTATTAACACCTCAAAGTGATGCTAATGAATTACCAAGCTGGGCATCTGGAGGAGCTGGACATGTTGGGGTTGTAAGAAATGGTAACTGGATAAGTACCTTTGGACCAAATTTATCCTTAGGTCCTGTATATCAAAAACCATCAGGTGCAAGATTTAGTAGAGGTACTTATAATTTTGCTATTTCTGTTCAACCTAAATCTGATGGAACAAAAGAATTAAGATTCTATATGATAAAAGAAGATAATAGCTACTGGTGGGGTGGAATTTTAATTGATACAACAACCATAGCTCCTACATTCAATGGTGTATGTTTCTCAATTAATACAAGTAACCCTGTAACAGGAATGTATCTTGAAGATGTTCAGGTTGATCTTGGAGATCCAATTGTTGTTCCAGAAGCACCATGGCAGGCTTACTATGTCGAAAATTGGGGATTCATTGGTGCAAAAACTGGTGGCTGGAAATTAACTCCAGGTGACGTAATTGGTAATACTACTATTTCAGGTGATAGAAAATCTTTTGGCTGGGCTGCAATTAGAGGTGCATTTATCGATCCAGTTGAATTAACAACCAAGAAAGCTTTGATTGTTACTGGCAAAATGGAATTAGTAGGTGGAGGTTTTGAAGGTTGGACATCGCTTAGAATTGGATTAACTTATAATCCTAACCCTGGTAAATTAAATCAAACTGCGAATGGATATGAATGGAGTGGGTCAGAATCAGCTAATACAGGATATCTGTTTATTCCACCAAGTGGTAAAAACGATTTAGCATACTGGGGTGTAAACAAACAACCCGGTTCTGTTGGGGCAGTAGTTAATAGTACTTGGCTTGAAACTTTAAGTGATGAAAATTATGCAATTTCTGATATTCGTCAGAAACCAAAGAATGCTGTAGCTACTGCTGGAATGTATGATTTTGCATTCTCTATTCAACCAAAAGATGATGGTAAAACTGAGGTTCGTTTCTATATCCATAAAGAAGATGGTACTTATAATTTTGGTGGAATTGTTCTGGATAGTAAAAACATCGTTAAGAAAATTAATAGCATTAACTTTGCATTGAGCAATCTTGCAAATGCTACTAAACTTAATTTGTATGATGTAAATGTTGATATGGGTTCGCCAATTATAATTCCTGATTCAATTGTTTCTGTAAGAACTATAGCTGCTGAAGTACCTACAGATTTTATACTTAATCAAAATTATCCGAACCCATTCAACCCATCTACAACAATTGAATTTGGTATTCCACAAAATGAAAATGTGAAGTTGACTGTATATGATGTTTTAGGTAGAGTAGTTGCAGAATTAGTAAATGATAACCTGAATGCAGGATATTATAGAGTTAACTTTAATGCTTCTAATCTTGCATCAGGTATTTACTTCTATACTCTTAAAGCCGGAGATTTTGTAAGTACTAAAAAATTGATACTTATGAAATAATTTAATTATTCCCGGTTGTTAATAGCCTGCTCTGAAGAAGAGCAGGCTTTTATTTTAAGAAGTGCTAAAATAACCTGTCCGATTTGATATAAAAGAAGGCTGTATACAAAATCACAAATATTATGAAAATTTTTCTTACTCGAATTAAAGAATATTACTCCTTTCTTCTAATATGTATTTACAGAAATTGAAGTCGAGCAAAAATTAAATATTACTTGTCTTAAGGTATTTACACATTTTGATTTTAGTTTATATTGTAGAGGATATGAGAAATAAATTAAAAACGGAGTAGCTATGAATAAAAAATTTAAAACTTTATATGTAAGTTTATTACTATTACTTATGCCATCCCTATCTTGGGGACAGTTGGTAACTAATGGTAGTTTTGAAGATACACCTTTAGGACCAATAACCGGAAATATTAAAGGTTGGGTTCTCTCTGTAGGAACAAGTGTACCAACTCCTCCTAATTTTGAGATTGTTGATAATCCGGTTCAAGATGGTAATCGTGCTTTTAAAGTTGTTATAAATAGTCTGGGTTCAAATGACTGGGATATTCAACTTGTTGCTGATAGTATACCAGTAAAGCAAGGCGAAACATATGTATATACTATCTGGGCAAAAGCAGAAAAATCTGGTGCACAGGCAAACTTTACTGTCGGTAATTACTCTTATAATGAATATGGAGCTATTCGTCCTGCATCATTAACTACAGAGTGGAAACAGTTTACTATGGAGTTTACAATTACTGATAATCAACAGTATATTAGAGCTCCAATTCATTTTAATAGAAGTGGAAATGTTGGTAATACTATTTATATTGATAATCTATCTATTGTAAATAAAAAAGATATTCCTTCACCTAAGAAACCAATTGTTCTGGAAGCAGAGGATGGAGTACTTGGAAGCGATTATGAAATTTTACAGGATGGAGATATTACTTATGTAACTCCGAAAACAAATTTCATAAATGCTAATCATCCAGGAAGTAAAAGTAAAGTTATTACTTTCGAAGTTACATTTGCTGATACAGGCACATATAATTTATTTGCAAAAATAAGAGTAGGTCCAAATCAGTTTAACGACGATAGTTTCTTTTATGGAAATGGATTTGGTATCAAAGATACTTTGAATGATGATGATTGGATTGCAGTAAATCAATTGCAGGTTGCAGGTTTTAATGAACCGAATAATATTGTTCTTGGTCCTGGTGCTTTAGGTAATGGAGTCTGGAAATGGGTTAATTTATCGCAAAACAATTATTATGAAAATGCCGTTACTTTTAAAGTTGAAGGGGATACACTCAAAAAAATATTTCAGATAGCTTCACGTGAAGATGGATTGGATATAGATAAAATTGCATTTGGGAAAGCAAATCTTTATTTCACTGTCAAGAACTTAGAGGAAAAAACAGAAGGCTTGGATAAATTGCCAGGTACAATCTGGTCAGGTCCACCATTAGCATCAAAACAACCGAAGTATGTAGGTAATATTTATAGCCGTCTTCAAAGAGAAAATTTTGAGTCATACTGGAATCAGGTTATACCAGAGAATGCAGGTAAATGGGGTAGTGTTGAGGGGACAAGAGATGTCATGAATTGGGCAGAACTGGATTCTGCATATAATCTTGCAAAAAGAAATGGTTTTTCATTTAACTTTCACGTACTTATCTGGGGAGCACAGCAACCTTCTTGGATTAACTCTTTACAACCTTCAGAACAACTTGAAGAAATAAGAGAATGGTTTCAGGAAGTTGCAAATAGATATAATGATATAGACTTTTTGCAGGTAGTAAATGAACCTTTACCTGGTCATAATCCACCTGATGGACAAAGCGGTAGAGCTAATTATAAAGAAGCTTTAGGAGGTAATGGAGCAACAGGATGGGATTGGGTGATAAATGCATTTAAGATGGCTCGAGAAATCTTTCCTCAAAAAACTAAGTTGATGATTAATGATTATAACATTATAAATAGCTCAACTAATACATCTCAATATCTTCGTTTGATAAGATTGCTTCAAGCACAAAATCTAATAGATGCTATTGGAATACAGGGACACGCGTTTAGCACATATACTGCTACAGTTACTACGATGAAAAGAAATCTTGATTCACTGGGAGCTACAGGTTTACCAGTTTATATTACAGAATTAGATATAGATGGACCAACTGATGACATACAACTAAGAGAATATCAAAGAGTCTTTCCTGCACTTTATGAACATCCAGCTGTAAGAGGAATTACTTTATGGGGATGGAGACCTGGTCTATGGAGAAATGATCAGAAAGCTTATCTTGTTGATGCAAATGGTTATGAAAGACCTGCATTAACATGGCTTAGGAATTACCTTGATACTGTAAAAGTAATTGTATCAACAAGAGAGATTGCTAATTTACCAAATGAATTTCGTCTTGAACAGAATTATCCAAATCCGTTTAATCCAACTACAAAAATTACTTATGTATTACCAAGTAGAACAACTGTATCGCTTAAAGTATATGATGTACTTGGAAGACATATCAAAACTTTAGTTGATGATTTACAAAATCCAGGTTCTTATACTGTTACTTTTGATGGTTCAGGACTTTCGAGTGGAGTTTACTTCTATCGACTGGAAGCTGGTGGATATTCGAAAACAAAACAAATGATTTTGATGAAGTAGTATTTAATTACAAACCCTGCTCTGGATTAGAGCAGGGTGATAATTCTTAATTTAATGTTAGTGGATATTAATGATATGTCACTAAAAAGTTCTATCCTTTTTATACAATTAATCATTAAATAAATTTAGATTCTATAGGAAAAAACATGATTAATAAAAAAATAATTTTTATCATCTTATTAGTGATATCTTATAATATAAATGCACAGGTTAATCTCTGGAATAATAAGAGTTGTGCAGTTGTATTAACTTATGATGATGCATTAAACACCCATCTCGATAATGTAATCCCTCTTCTGGATTCACTTGGCTTTAAAGCTACGTTTTATCTTTCTGGCTTTTTCCCGGGATTTAGTAATAGATTGAACGATTGGAGAAAAGCAGCAGCAAATGGTCATGAACTTGGAAATCATACTTTATTTCATCCATGCATTGGAAATATGGAAGGAAGAGAATGGGTAAAACCTGACTATGATTTAAGTAAATATTCTATTCAAAGAATAACTGACGAAATTTTAATGAATAATATTGTTCTGGAAGCAGTTGATGGAAAAAAGAGAAGAACATTTGCTTATACATGCGGAGATACATTAGCAGGTGATTCTTCTTACGTTAAAATTATAAAAGAAAATTTTCCTGCAGCAAGAGGTGTAAATTATTTTCATCAAAAAATTAATGAAATAGATTTATTCAATATTGGTTGTTATGTTGTAAATGGCCAGAGTGCAGATGAGTTAATTGATTTAGTTAAATATGCTATGAATAATAATACATTATTGGTATTTCTATTTCATGGAGTAGGTGGAGAACACCCAATAAATATTTCTTTGGAAACACATAAAAAACTTCTTGAATTCTTAAAAGCTAATGAAAATAATATCTGGATAACAACATTTTTAGATGTTGCTGATTTTATAAGAAAGTACCGAACTAAATCTGAAACCTTCAAATAATCATAATGAACCTCATGCATTTCATTTCTTACTAATGATTGATGGTTGATATCCTCGTGTGAGTTCTAATTAGATAATTTGATTTATGAGGTAACTAATAAATGGTTGTTAAGCTTACACTATAATTTTATCTCTAATAATAATGAATTAATAAATAATGGGGAAATAATGATTAATTACTCGAAAAGAAAAAAGAATTTTTTAATTCTGCTGCTAATTAATTTAGTAGTATTTGTAAATATTATTTTAGCTCAGGCTACGAATAAAACAATAATTTATCTCGATAGTACAGACCAGGTCATTCAAGGATTTGGTGCTGCAAATATTTTACCCTGGCGACCCGATATGAAACCAGATGAAATTATAAAAGCTTTTGGGACAGATGATGGTCAGCTTGGTTTTACAATTTTGAGACTTAGATTGCCCAGTGATCCAAACGAATTTGCAAGAAACGTACAAACAGCAAAAGCTGCTCACTCAATGGGAGTAAAAATTATTGCATCTCCATGGTCACCTCCTGCTTATATGAAATCCAATAAGAATATTGTTGGAGGTAGACTCCTCGATGAATATTATGATGACTATGCTCTTCACTTAAAATCTTTTGTAGATTTCATGGCTTCTAATGGAGTACCTATTTATGCAGTTTCTGTACAGAATGAACCTGATATTAAGGTTAATTATGAATCATGCGATTGGACTGCAGCAGAAATGGTTAAATTCATAAGAGAAAATGCACCAACTGTAGGTACCAGGATAATTGCACCTGAATCATATCAATTTATCAAAACAATATCTGATGCTATTCTTAATGACCCCATAGCTGTAAAAAATGTGGATATTATAGGTGGGCATATTTATGGTGGTGGTTTAGAACCATATCCTCTTGCCAAAAGTAAAGGTAAAGAATTGTGGATGACAGAACATCTTGAAACAGACACTACCTGGCAAAAAGTTTTAGAAACAGGTAAAGAAATTCACGACTGTATGATTGCTGGAATGAATGCTTATATCTGGTGGTATATTGTTAGATTTTATGGACCGATATTGGAAAATAGTCAGGTTTCTAAACGTGGATATATTATGTCTCAATTTTCACGATTTATTCGTCCAGGATTTGTAAGAGTTTATAATTCTAATGCTAAATATATAGATAATAGAAAAGGTATTGAGATTTATACAAGTGCGTATAAGAGTAATGATAAAATTATTATTGTTGTTGTAAATATGGGTATTTCAATTGAACAGACTTTTGTCTTAGACAGTAAAACAGCAAATAAATTTACTCCTTATATAACAACAAAAACAAAAAATTGTGAACGGGGTAATGACATTAATGTTGTCAACAATAGTTTTACTTTTACAATTGAAGGAGAAAGTGTAACTACTTTTGTATCGGATGGCATCTTTACAAGTGTTGAAGAAGATTTATTACCAGAAGAATTTAATCTTTCTCAGAATTATCCTAACCCCTTCAATCCTTCTACAATTATTAATTATCAATTACCAGAAAGAAATTTTGTTACAATAAAAGTTTATGATGTACTTGGCAAAGAAATAACAACTCTTGTAAATGAATTCAAAGAAGCAGGGAATTATAAAATAGAATTTTCTGCCGATAAGTATAACCTTTCAAGCGGAATATATTTTTATACTTTAAAAGCAGGAACTAATTTTGCAGTTAAGAAGATGATATATGTAAAATAAATTCTTTAATTTTTGTTCGATACAATAAATTTATGTAAAGACGTCCAATCTGGACGTCTCTTATTTTTTATATAGTACTTAATGTTATAAATATAATGACTTTGTATTAAAATCTATTTTTTGTTAACACGATTTATCACAGTTCCATCTTTTACATAAGATAAAATAATTCTTACAGTTTCTTCTGCTACTGCAGTTTGAGCCTGCTCGGTTGATGCTCCTATATGATGTGTAACGTATACATTTTCTAATTCTTGAAGTTTGGAAGATACTGTTCCTGTTTTTTCTTCGGGTTCACCTTTAAAAACATCTAAACCAACTTTTAAATTTTTTTCTTTTACTGCATTTATAAGTGCATCCTCATCAACTACATCTGCACGCGATGTATTAATGAATATAGCACCATTTTTCATTAAGTTGAAAAGATTTTCATTAAATAAATTTTTTGTTTCCGAAGTAGCAGGCAGGTGAACAGAAATTACATCTGCTATTGGTAATACTTCTTCGAAATTTGAAAACTCTTTAACACCATCAAATTCAACTTTTACAATATCTTTTGCATAAACATTCATTCCAAAAGCTAAAGCTCGTTTTGCAACTTCTTTCCCGATATTCCCAAAACCTACAATAGCCAATGTCTTTCCAAATAAACCTTGAGCGTTCGAATATTCACCTTTATTCCACTTTCCCTGCTTAAAGTCGATTACATTATGAGGAATTCTTCTATCAAGTGCAATCATTAAACCAATAGTTAACTCAGCTACAGCAATTGCATTTTTACCGGGACAATTAGAAACAGGAATTCCTTTTTTGTTTGCAGCTTGAATATCAATATTATTTACACCAGCTCCCGCTCGAATAATTAATTTAAGATTAGTTCCTTTTTCGATAGTTTCGGCATTAACGATAGTCGATCTTACAACAATACAATCAACATCTTTTGCAGCTTCTGGTAAATCTTTTTCTCCAAGTTTAGGGTTGTAAATTACATCAATATTATTTTCTTTAAGTTGTTGAATAAAAGTTTCGGGGAATTTGTCTGCAATTAATATTCTCATTTTTACCTCTTTATTTTAAAATAGGGATTTTAATGCCGAATTTTTTTGCATTATCGATTGCCTTTTGATAACCTGCATCAGCATGACGAACTATACCCATAGCCGGGTCATAATTTAAAACTCTTTCGAGACGTGCTTCTGCTTCTTTTGTACCATCTGCTACTATAACCATACCAGCATGAATTGATTTACCAATTCCCACTCCTCCACCATGATGAACAGAAACCCAGCTGGCACCACCTATTGTATTTAATAATGCATTAAGAATGGGCCAATCTGCAATTGCATCACTACCATCAAGCATACCTTCAGTTTCTCGATTTGGAGAAGCTACAGAGCCACAATCTAAATGATCCCTGCCAATTACAATAGGGGCTTTAACTTTTCCTTCTGCTACAAGTTGATTAAAAATTTTCCCCATTTTTGCTCTTTCGCCATATCCAAGCCAGCAAATTCTTGCAGGTAATCCCTGAAAGTGAACTTTTTTCTGAGCTAAATTAATCCATCTAACTAAAGATTCATTTTGTGGAAAAGTTTCT
This sequence comes from Rosettibacter firmus, assembly GCF_036860695.1. Lineage (NCBI taxonomy): Bacteria > Pseudomonadati > Ignavibacteriota > Ignavibacteria > Ignavibacteriales > Melioribacteraceae > Rosettibacter > Rosettibacter firmus. The sequence continues at coordinate 57,711 of NZ_JAYKGJ010000002.1, forward strand.
ATTACTGCTTTATCTGTAATATAAATATCTTCTGGATCTCCACTTAATGCAGCCCATCTGAATGGTCCTTTCCCATCACAAAATAATGGTCTAATATATTCAGGTACAAAACCAGGAATATCGAATGCATTATCTACGCCGTTATCTTTTGCTTCGCCACGAATGTTATTTCCATAGTCAAATACAACAGAGCCACGTGCTTGAAATTCAAGAATTGCTTTTACATGAACTACAATTGTTTGCTTTGCAAGTTCAATATATTTCTTTGGATTAGTTTTTCTTAAGTCGAGAGCTTCTTCGAAACTCATTCCCATTGGAACATAGCCATTTAAAGTATCGTGAGCAGAAGTTTGATCTGTTACTATATCAGGCGTAATATTTTTTTCTAATATTTTAGGTAATATTTCACCTGCATTTCCAACTAAGCCAACTGATATTGGTTTCTTTTTTTCTTTTGCATCAAGTACAATTTTTAGTGCTTCATCTAAATTTTCTGTCATAATATCAAGATAACCAGTATCGATTCTTTTTTTAATACGAGCTTTATCAACTTCAACTCCTAAGAAAGCAGCTCCATTCATTGTTGCAGCAAGTGGTTGTGCCCCACCCATACCACCAAGTCCAGAAGTAAGTAAGAATTTACCTTCAAGACTTCCATTAAAATGTTTATTAGCACAAGCTGCAAAAGTTTCATATGTTCCTTGTAAAATCCCTTGAGTTCCTATATAAATCCAGCTACCGGCAGTCATCTGTCCATACATTGTTAAACCTAAGGCATCAAGTCGACGAAATTCATCCCAGGTTGCCCAAGCAGGAACAAGCATTGCATTTGATATTATTACTCTTGGTGCATCTGGATATGTTTTGAAAATTGCAACAGGTTTACCTGATTGTATGAGAAGTGTTTCATCGGATTCAAGATTTTTTAATGATTCTATAATTGCTTCATAAGCTTCCCAGTTACGTGCTGCTTTACCTGAACCACCATACACAATTAATTCATCAGGTTTTTCTGCAACTTCGGGATCGAGATTATTCATAAGCATTCTCATCGCAGCTTCTTGAATCCAGCCTTTGCAGGTTAATTTGTTACCACGAGGTGCTTTAATATTTTTTAATATCATTTTAATCAGTGAAATGATTTTCTAATAAATTTTTATATTGTGTATAAACCGATTTTAATAACCATCTTTTAATAAAACCAGATTTTTTAATTTGCTTTTCTAAATGTTCAACATTTTCTTTTAATCTAAAGACTAATTTAGTTTTTTCTTCTTTTGTGAATTTAATTTCTTCGGTTGACTCACTTAGTTTATCCAGAATAGAATTAAATGCACGAATATCACCGTAAAATTTTTCATCACCACTAATTTGTTTTAATAGAGTTTTGCAGAATGTTTCGAGTAATTTTTTTTCATTTTTGTTGAAATGATATGTGTAATTCTTGAAAAGTTGTTTGGCCATATTTGCTATACCTTTAGTGATAGAAGTTTTTCTCTCATTTTTTGAAAACCAGGTTTGATAACATTGTAAATATAATGAAGTCTCTCTTTGTAAGGAATAAATGATGATTTCATAGCATTTATGTTTAGTTTTTCAATATCATCAAGATTCAAACCAAACATTTCACTTGCAATTACATATTCTTTTGTTAATGTAGTATTGCTCATTAATCTATCATCTGTATTGAGAAAGACTCTAAATTTTTCTCTGTATAATTTTATGAATGGATGATTTTCGAGTTTATCAACTGCCCCTGTATGAACATTACTTAGTAAATTTATTTCGAGAGGAAGACGAGTATCAAGAATATATTGAGCTAATTCTCCAAGTGCTACAACATTTCCATCTTTATCAAAAACTATATCTTCTGTTAAACGTGTAGCATGACCAATTCTATGAGCTCCGCATATCTGAATTGCCTGCCATATTGATTCTTTTCCAAATGCTTCTCCTGCGTGAATAGTAATATTAAAATTTTTCTGTTTGATAAATTGAAAAGCTTCAAGATGTTTTTTGGGAGGATAACCACCTTCTTCACCTGCTAAATCAAAACCAACCACTCCGTGTTTTCTAAAATTAACAGCAAGTTCAGCAATTTCAAGTGTATTTTTCATATTTCTCATTCCACATAAAATTAATCCATAACCAACACCAAAATCTTGTTTCCCTTTTTCAAGTCCTTCGAGTACTGCATTTATTATATCTTCATAATATAAACCTTTTTGTGTATGAAATACTGGTGCAAAGCGTGTTTCAACATAACAGACGCCATCATTTTTCATATCTTCCATCATTTCATATGCAACACGAAATAAAGCTTCTTTAGTTTGCATTACTGCACAGGTATGTTCAAATCCCTGCAAATATTCTTTGAGATTACCTTTGTTTGCACCACGATGAAACCATTCACGTAATTCTTCGGGATCAGTTGTAGGTAATTTATTATACTTAATATCTTTAGCTAATTCGATTATAGTTTGCGGACGAAGACCACCATCCAAATGGTCATGCAATAATACTTTGGGAACACTTCGAATAATTTCTTCTATATGCATTTTTATTTCCTTTTAATTTCAAAAATATTCTTTTGATGTTCTAAAATCAATTTTGAAATTATCTTAATAATTATCATTAATAAGCATAAAACAGTAATTATAAGTTCTTTTTTTATTTGAAAGTTAATCCATATTTTAGAACAAGTGAACAATTAATTATTGGTTATCCAATAATAATATAAGGAAAAATTTTTATGTCAATTACAAAAGAAGAAGCACTAAAATATCATAGCGAAGGTAGAAAAGGTAAAATTGAAGTAATACCAACTAAACCCTGTTATACTGCGAGAGAATTATCATTAGCCTACACACCTGGAGTAGCAGAACCGTGCAGAGAAATTGAAAAAAATGAAGAAGATGTTTACAAGTATACTGCAAAAGGGAATCTTGTTGCAGTTGTTTCTAATGGCACAGCAGTACTGGGATTAGGAGATATTGGTCCGCATGCAGGTAAACCAGTTATGGAAGGAAAAGGAGTTTTGTTTAAGAGATTTGCTGATATTGATGTTTTTGATATTGAACTAAATACACATGATCCTAAAGAAGTAATTAGAGCTGTTCAATTACTTGAACCAACATTTGGCGGAATTAATCTTGAGGATATTAAAGCCCCCGAGTGTTTTGAGATTGAAGAAGAATTAATCAGAACAATGAACATTCCCGTATTTCATGACGATCAGCATGGAACAGCAATTATATCGTGTGCAGCTTTGATTAATGCAGCCGAAATAGCAGGTAAAGATCTTTCTGAATTAAAAATTGTTGTATCTGGAGCCGGTGCTGCGGCTATTGCTTGTTGTAATATGTATATGCTGGCAGGTGTAAAACGCGAAAATATATCAATGTTTGATACGAAAGGTCATATTAATAAAACAAGAACAGACTTAAATAAGTACAAAGCTCAATTTGCTCAGGATATAGTTTATAAAGATTTAGCAGATGCTATGAAAGGAGCTGATGTATTTATTGGTTTATCAAAAGGGAATATTGTATCGAAAGAAATGGTTAAATCAATGGCAAAAAATCCTATTGTATTTGCAATGGCAAATCCAGATCCAGAAATAAGTTATGAAGATGCAATTGATGCAAGAAAAGATATAATTATGGCAACAGGTAGAAGTGATTATCCAAATCAAGTAAATAATGTTCTTGGATTTCCATTTATTTTTAGAGGAGCTCTTGATGTTCGTGCAAGAAAAATAAATGAAGAAATGAAAATGGCAGCAACAAAAGCTCTGGCTGAATTAGCACGAGAAAAAGTTCCAGAAGTTGTAATCAATGCTTATGGTGGTAAAGAATTTTCTTTTGGTCCTGAATATATTATTCCTAAACCTTTTGATCCAAGAGTTTTATGGTATGTTGCACCAGCTGTTGCTCAAGCAGCTATGGATACAGGAGTTGCACGCAAACCAATAGAAGATATGAATGCTTACAAAGAGCAGCTTCAAGAAAGAATGGGATTTTCGACAGAAATAGTAAGAGTAATGGTTCATAAAGCCCGTAAAAATCCAAAACGAATTGTTTACCCTGAAGGTGAAGAAGAAAAAATTATTCGTGCTGCTCATTCTGTTTATGATGAAAATATTGGTCTCCCAATCCTTCTGGGAAATGAAAATGTTATTAGAAATAAAATTAAAGAATTAGGTTATGAAGAAAATATTTTTGAAATTATTGATCCAACAAAATCTCCCAAGGTAAATATTTATGCAGAAGAATTTTATAAAAAACGTCAAAGAAAAGGTGTAACTAAAAAAGATGCTCTGGATATGATGAAAATTCCTAATTACTTTGGTGCTATGATGGTAGAACTTGGGGATGCAGATGCTATGCTGAGTGGTTTGACTTCTCACTATCCACAAACTATAAGACCAGCATTGCAATGTATTGGAGTTAAAGAAGGTTTCAAAATTGTTTCTGGAATGTATATCGTAATTATTAAGAGAAGAATATTCTTCTTTGCAGATACTACTGTAAATGTTGATCCAACTGCAGAACAACTGGCAGAAATTGCAATCAATTCAGCAGAAACTGTAAAGATGTTTGATATTGTGCCTAAAATTGCTATGCTTTCATTTAGCAACTTTGGTAGTGCACCTTATCCACAATCTCAAAAAGTTGCCCAAGCTGTTCAAATAGTAAAGTCTAAACGACCAGATTTAATAATTGATGGAGAAATGCAGGCAGACACAGCAGTAGTACCCGAAAAACTTGAAACCGAATTTCCTTTTGCAAATCTCAAAGGTGGAGCAAATCTATTAATATTCCCAAATCTGGATGCTGGTAATATTGCATATAAACTACTGCAAAGATTAACAGATGCAATTGTTATTGGTCCTATCCTTGTAGGAATGAAAAAACCAGTTCATGTTATTCAAAAGGGCGATACAGAAAGAGATATAATTAATATGTCTGCAATTGCAGTAGTTGAAGCCGAGAATGCAAAGCAATAAAGCAAATGATTTAAGAGCGAATCTTTATTGGATTCGCTCTTTTATAGGGAGATGATTGCTTGTTTATTTTGTAGTTGAGTTTTAATTTGCTTACTCATTAATCTTTAATAAAAAGTGCTTAAAAATGTATTATACATAAGTGCAAGTATTATTATTTTTTTTATTGGTTTAATATGTTATGGAATTTTGCTTAACTTAAGAGAAATTGATTTGAGTGATGCTTTGAGAGAAAAAGGGATTGATAAAATTAATAACCCGTGGATTAAAGTTGATAGAAGAAATTATAAACTTGAACTTTACAACGATAATATTTTAATTAAAACATATAAGGTGGTTTTTGGGAAAAATAACAGTTTAGTTAAAACATCTGCATATGATTACGTAACGCCAATTGGTGATTATCAAATATGTAGCATAGATACGAATTCTAAATATCACAAGTTTTTGAAAATTAATTATCCTAACGAAAAAGATGCAGCGGAAGCACTTAAACAAGGATATATTTCAGAAGAACAATGTAAAGAAATATTAAATGCATTAAAAAGAAATGAATGTCCCCCTTCAAATACAAGATTGGGATCAAATATTGGGATTCATGGAATTGGCAAATATGATTTTATCTTCAAAAATCTGCCTTTTACATTTAACTGGACAAACGGTTCAATTGCTGTTAGTAATAAAAATATAGATGAAATTTATTCGGTTATTAAAATTGGAACACCTGTCAAAATCATTTATTAAAATCAATTTGAACAAAGCATTAATAATTTTATCCATTTTCTTTACTTCTATTTTATTCGCACAAAAAGAAGAAGGTATTGAACTTAAAAAAATAGAATTCATCGGGAATAATACTTTCTCTGCTGCGGAATTATCTAATGTTATCATTTCAAAAGAATCTCCCAGCTGGATTTTTAAATTTCTAAATAAATTTACGAGTATAGGTAAACCACCATCATATTTCGATTCTCTATTAATTTACTCTGATATATCAGCATTAAAACAATATTATTTATCTCATGGTTTTTTTAAAGTAAAAATTAAAGCAAATTATTTTATCACAAACAACAATAATTCTGCATCTCTTATATTCAAAATTGATGAAGGAGACCGAGCCAGATTTCACTCATTAACAATGAAAGGATTGGATGTTATTCCAGCAGAGTTTCAACATAATTTATTTAATATGATAAAAATCGATACTAATAAATTTTATGAAGATGATCTGGTAATTAATTATAAAAATACTGTTATTAATTTTTTGCGTGATAATGGATATATGCTTGCAGTAAGTGATAATCCAGATATTATAGTAGATACAATTAAAAATATAGTAGATGTTCAAATAAATTTTTATCCAGGGAAAAGATATAAAATTAGTAATGTACTAACATCAAGAACTGGTACTGGAAAGGATTTAGTTGATGATGAATTATTAAAAGAAATAGTGGGAATTAAACCAGGTCAATATTATAGTAATTATAATATTCAACGAGGTCAAATTAGATTATACAGAACCGAATTATTTACATCATCTGTAATAAATAGTATAATTTCCGATACCGTTGGAAATACAGTTCCAATAATTATAAGTGCAGATATTGGAATGCTTCACGAACTTTCGCCAGAGCTTATTGTTAATAATGAAGATAATACATTTAATCTTGGTCTGGGAATAAGTTTTATAAAGAAAAATTTCTTTGGCGATGCTCGAAAATTTAGAGTTAGTTCTTCTGCAGCTGCACAAAATGTTTCTGAACTTTTAAATAATTTTTCTTTTACTGATTCAACAATATTTGGTTATGGTGATGCGAGAATTAGTATTGAACAACCATTTTTATTTGGTAGACCTATAAATACAAAGCTTGAATCGTATATAACAGCTCAAAAAAGGAAACTTGAATATAATTCACTTTTATATGGTGCTAAACTCGGTTTTGATTTTGAACTCCCGATTCATACATATTTTAATTCACTTAATACATATATAAATGTAGAGAGAGCTGAATATACTTATAAAGATAAATATTTGATAAGTCTTCTTACTCATTATTATCAGAGATATAATTTTTCACAAAAAGATGCAGATTCAATTTCTCGTAATCTGGTCTACAATGTTCTTGGAGGCGAGTTACCCACAGCAAGTACTAATGCAATACTCGGAATTTCGCTCGGAGCTAATAAAACCAACGATATTTTTTCACCAACAAGAGGATATTCAATCAGTCTTCTTTTAGAAGAAGCAAATTCAATTCCGTATTTATTCTCAAAAATTATTAATTCTGAATTTACAAGACCTTTGTATTTCAAAACATTATTAACATTTACAAATTATTTTCCAGTTTATAATTCATCAATGAATTCTTTAGGAATGAAATTTAAAATTGGTCAAATATTTACATATCGTGGAGATAAATCTAATATACCATTAAATCAAAGATTTTATGCTGGTGGAAGCAATTCTGTAAGAGGCTGGAATACAAGACAATTAGTTCCACAACAGGAATTAATGCCAATTGAAAATATTAATCAAATTTCGTTAGAAGATTTAGAAGCCATACTCGAAAAGGGAGCTCCTACAGGTGGATTCTTTTTAATCGAAGGCTCTATAGAAACAAGGAATCGTTTATTTGGAAATATTGGCTCTGTAATGTTTATCGATTATGGTAATACGTGGAATGATTACAAAATAGCAAAACTTAATGAAATTGCTTTAGCAGGTGGTGTGGGATTAAGATACTATTCTGATTTTGCTCCTATCCGTATTGATTTTGGTATTAAATTATATGACCCGAAAGATAAAAGGACTTTATTCAGCAAAAAATTTTTCAAAGACCTTCTTCAATTTCATATAGGAATAGGAGAGGCTTTTTAATATCTGTGGAAAAAAACCTGCTTTGTTGAAATGTATTATTTTAAGTAATTTTGTATTTACATTTTATGGAGTTTTAATGATTTCAAGTATGACAGGCTATGGTAAAGGGATTGTCCAGAAAGGAGATCTTTATGTTGAGGCAGAGCTTAAAAGTTTAAATAGCCGTTATTTCGAACTTTCTTTACGCTTACCTAAATTTCTATATGATAAAGAATTCGAAGTTAGAGAAAGAATTAAAAATAAAATTAAAAGAGGTAAAGTTTTTCTAAATGTAACTTTCAAAAAGAATAACATAGAAAATGATTTTTTAAATGTTGATACCGAAGCTGTAAAACTTACTATGAAATTACTTAAGGAAGTGCGAAAAGCTGCTGGATTAAAAGATAAAATAAAATTTACAGATTTGATAGGATTTCAAAATCTCTACTTAAAAGGCATTGAAGAAGAATTTTCTGAAGGTATAGAGTTAATGAATGAGGCTATTGATATTGCAATTGGTGAACTGGATAAAATGCGTAAGGCAGAAGGTTATGAATTAGAAAAAGATATTAGAAAGAGAATTAATATTATTTCAGATACTGTTGAATATATTGAAAAAATTAAAGAAGAAAATCTTCAAGCATATTTTGAAAGATTTAAAGAAAAAGCAAAACAGATTGCATCTAATTTTGTTGAAGATGAACAAAGATTAATAACAGAACTTGCAATTTTATCTGAACGTTATGATGTGACAGAAGAATGTGTTAGGTTAAAAAGTCATCTAAAGTTGTTTTTAGATGCAATGGAAAATTCTGAAGAACCAGGAAGAAAACTAAATTTTATTCTGCAAGAAATGAATAGAGAAGCTAATACAATAAATAGCAAAGCTGTATCTTCAGAAATTTCTCATGCAGGTATATTGATTAAGGAAGAAATTGAAAAAATTCGTGAACAAATCCAAAATATTGAGTAAAAAGTGTCAAAACCAAGATTATTCGTATTTTCAGCTCCAAGTGGTGCAGGAAAAACTACAATTGTTAGAGATATTCTTAAAAGTTTTCCAGAATTTAAATTCTCTGTTTCTGCAACCACAAGAAAAAAACGAGCAAATGAAATTGATGGAGTCGATTATTACTTTATTTCAGAAGAGGAATTCAAAAGAAAAATTGATAACAACGAATTTGTTGAATGGGAAAAGTTTTACGACCATTACTACGGTACATTAAAAAAAACAATTGATGAAAATTTAGCTAATGGTTTTACAACTATTTTTGAAGTTGATGTAAAAGGTGCATTGAATATTAAAAAAGTTTATCCTGATGCAGTATTAATTTTTATTGCACCACCAAGTATTGATGAATTAAAAGAAAGATTAAAAAAAAGAAATACTGAAACAGACGAAGAATTAAAGAAAAGAATTGATAGAGCAGAAATGGAACTTAGTTATAAAAATAATTTTGATTATGTTGTAGAAAATATCAATCTCGATGAAGCAAAAGAAAAAGTAAAAAAAATAATAGAAAAGGAAATATCATAAGGAGGAAAATATGGCACTAAAACCTGTTGACTTAAATAAGATTAAAGAAAGAGTTCCCAACTTGTACGAAGCAGTTGTTGTAGCAGCTCGAAATGCACGCAGAATCAATGATGAACAAAAACTGGAATTTAATACACTCTTAAGTTCAGTTATCTCTGGTGAAGATGATGAATTTGAAGACAAAATAAATCCAGAACAATTAAAATTAGCCATAGAATTTGAAAAGCGTGAAAAACCACATCTAAAATCGTTGGAAGAATTAATTAATAAAGGAATAGAATACAGATACAAATCTTAAATGAATTTATTTTAAGCTTTTTAGATATAGTATTCAGTGTAAATTTTTTCAATTATTTGCTATATCTAAAAAGCTTTTTTTCTTTTAAATACTTTCTATAATTACAAGTCTTATTAATAAAAAATTTCTTAAATTCGCTTGTCCTTTTCACATAGTTTAAAATCGCATTGAATAACGATATTAAGAAAAAAATAATTAATGCATTAAGATTACAACAGGATATATTTGGTGATTTATTATTTGATTCATTATCCCACACTAAATATGAAGAGAATATAATGAGTAAGAATACTGAGCTTAAAGTGTCAGAAAAAATTGATGTTCAATTAAACGAAGATCTATTTCGTGAAAATTTTTATAATGCATCCAGTCTTGAAGAACTTGATGCAATGATAAATCAATGCCAGAAATGTCCTTTAGGTAAAACAAGAACTAAATTTGTATTTGGTGTGGGAAATCCAAATGCACATGCTATGTTAATTGGCGAAGCACCTGGAGCAGACGAAGATCTTCAAGGTGAACCATTTGTAGGGAAAGCAGGTAAATTGTTGAATGATATTTTAAAAGCTATTAATTTATCCAGAGAAGATGTTTATATTGCAAATATATTAAAATGCAGACCACCTGGTAATCGTGATCCATTACCTGCAGAGATGGAAACTTGTATTCCTTATTTACATAAACAAATTGATTTGATTAAACCAAAATTAATTTTGTGTCTTGGAAGAATTGCTGCAAATGGCTTGTTGAATAAAAAATTAACTCTTACATCATTAAGAGAAAATATTTATGAATTTAATGGTATTAAAGTATTGGTTACATACCATCCAGCTGCTTTATTAAGAAATCCACAGTGGAAACGCGGTTGCTGGGAAGATGTAAAAAAGTTTAAAAAATTGTATGATGAATTATTAGAGAAATAATATGGCTAAAAAAGTAAATAACCAGTTAGAAAAGTTTAATTCAGCAATTAAAGAACCACCTAAAGCTGTTGATGTTGAAAGAGCAGTTTTAGGTGCGATGCTTCTTGAAGGAAGTGCTGTCCCTAAAGCTATTGAAATATTGAAACCAGATGCATTTTATGATAAAAAAAATAAATTGATTTTCGAAGCTATATGTTCATTATACGAAGCAGATGAACCAATAGATACAGTTTCTGTTTACGAAGAATTAAAGAAATCTGGTAATGCAGAAGAAGCAGGCGGAGCTCAGTATATTAGTAAGCTTGCTCAGGATATTTCATCTGCTGCTAATATTGAATTTCATTCAAGAATTGTTCTCGAAAAATGGCTTCTTAGACAATTAATTACTTCTTCTGTTGAAATTGCTAATCTGGCTTTTGAAGGACGAGATGATGTTTTTTCTATTCTGGATGAAGCAGAAGCAAAAATATTTAAGATATCCGAAGAAGGTATTAAAGAAACTTTTAAATCAATGGATAAAGCTGTTAAAGAAGCTCTTGAATTAATTGAAGCAATCCATTCAAAAAAAATTTCAACTTTTTCTGTCCCTTCTGGTTTCTATGAACTTGATGAATTATTAGGTGGATTTCAGAAATCAGATTTAATTATTGTAGCTGCAAGACCATCTATGGGCAAAACAGCTTTTGCAATGTCTGCTGCAAGAAATGCTGCTATTGATCATGGAATCCCGATTGGAATTTTTTCACTCGAAATGTCTACAATTCAACTTGCAACAAGATTAATTTCTGCCGAAGCAAAGATTAATGCACATAATATTAGAACTGGAAAATTTCGTGCAGAAGAAGGTGTAAAAATCAGCAGGACAGTCCACAAATTAAGTAAAGCTCCTATTTACATTGATGATACTCCAGCAATCTCAATACTTGAATTGCGTGCAAAAGCAAGAAGATTAAAGAACGAAAGGAATGTAGGAATGATAATTGTTGATTATTTACAACTTGTAAATCCATCTTCTACATTGGAAAGTCGCGAAAGGGAAATTTCTACTATCTCTCGTTCTCTTAAAAGTTTAGCTAAAGAACTTAATATACCAGTAATAGCTTTATCTCAGTTAAATAGAGCTGTTGAACAAAGATCAGATAAAAAGCCAATGCTTTCAGATTTGCGTGAATCAGGTTCAATTGAACAGGATGCAGATGTTGTTATTTTCTTATATAGACCAGAAGTTTATGGTATTACAACTTATACAAGTGGTGATATGGCTGGAAATTCTACAGAAGGAATTGCAGAAGTTATTGTAGGAAAACAGAGAAATGGACCAATAGGCGAAGTTAAATTAAGATTTATAAAAGAATATGCAAGATTTGAGAATCTCGATAGATTCAGACAACAAATTCCTGCAGGTGAAGAAAATGTAAAAGCACTTGAAGAGCCACCATTCTAAGTTTATTGTTATGACAAATAATTTTAATAAACGATTTATTTTCTTTTTATTGATAATTGTTCTATCGATATCACTAATTTCATCTCAAGTTTATTCTCAGATAATTTATACACAGAAAGATGTTGAAATTTGTAACTCAAAGTTCAAAGTAGCAATTGAAAAAAATCTTTCCTTAAAGCCGATTAATGAAATTGTTCTTGAAATAGCAAAAACATTTATCGGAACTGAATACGAAGCACATACACTTGATAAAGAAAATGAAGAAAAACTAATTGTTCATTTGACTGGTCTTGATTGTTATACATTTCTTGAAAGTTCAATTGTATTTGCACGTTGTATTAAAAAAGGTTTAATAGAGTTTCAAGATTATATAAAAGAATTAGAAAATATTCGTTATCGAGATGGTAAGTTGAATGATTATTCTTCACGCCTTCACTATTTTTCTGATTGGATTTATGATATGGATAAAAGAAAAATTGGAAAAGATATTACAAAAGAAATTGGTGGTAAACCGTATAAAAAAAGAATTAATTTTATGAGTACTCATTTAGATTCTTATCCACAACTTCAGAAGAACAAAGAATTGATTAAACAGATTAGAAAAATTGAAGAAAATATTTCTGAACGTAATTATTATTACATACCAGAAGATGATATTGAAAAAATAGAAAATAAAATTAATGATGGCGATATTATTGGCATTACAACAAATATAGAAGGTCTTGATATTGCACACACAGGAATAGCTATTAAACAAAACGATGGTCGAGTTTACTTATTACATGCTCCTAATGTAGGATATAAAGTTCAGATTACCGAGAAACCACTTGCTGATTATATAAAATCAAATAAAAAACAATCAGGTATAATGATTTTAAGATTAATGGAAATTCAGTAACTAATTTCTATAAATTATCAAAAATTATTTATTCACCAGACTGAGTAAAATCTTAATATTTTCTAAGTCTTCTTTTTGATCATCTCCTTTTGGTGTTTCTAATATTTTAGGAACTCTTTCAAGTTTTTTATCATTCATAATATTTGAAAAGCCTTCAAGACCAATAAATCCTTTCCCGATATGTTCATGACGATCGATTTTAGAACCACATTCTTTTTTACTATCGTTCATATGAATACATTGTAAGCGTTCTAAACCAATAATATCATCAAATTCTTTGATGACTTTTTTATATTCTTTGGGATCTTTGATGTTATAACCTGCTGCAAAAATGTGGCATGTATCAATACAAACAGACATTCTATCTTTATCTTCAACCATATCAATTATTTTTCTCAATTGTTCAAAAGTATAGCCAAGTGCAGTTCCCTGTCCTGCAGTTGTTTCGAGCATACTTTTTACTTTGAAATTTTTTGTTTTCTCGTGAATATAATTCAAAGATTCAGCTATTAATTTTAGACCATCTTCTTCACCCATTCCACCGTGAGCTCCAGGATGAAAATTTAAATGTGGTATACCAAGTTGTTCACATCTTTCTAATTCTTTTATAAATGCTGCACGAGACTTGCTTAAACCTTGTGGATCTTTTGAACAAAGGTTGATTAAGTATGAATCATGAGAAACAACAAATTTGATATGTGAGTTTTTTAGTTTGTCTTTGAAATTATTGATTTCTTCTTCCGATAAATCTTTTGCAAAGTATTGATTATTATTTTTTGTAAAGATCTGTATTGCAGTAAATCCCAGATTTTCTGCAATCTCTATTGCAGATGAAGGTCCATTTCTTAAAAATGTATGAGCTCCAATTAAATGTTTCATAAATGATTCCTATAAAACTTTATGATAAATATTAAAAAATTATTTAAGCATTTTTTAATATTATAAATAATGCTTACATTAAAAAGTAAAACTTATTTTTTATAAAATAAATTATAAAAGTATTATGAAAATATTTATCACTGGTGGTAGTGGTCTTTTAGGTCAATATTTAAATGAAACCTTAAGTAAAAATAATGAAATACTTACTCACTATCATGAACATGAAGGAAATTGTAAGAAGTTCAATTCAATTAGATTTTCGCTGGATGATTATACTCAGCTTGAGAGTATCTTGAAAAATTTTAAGTCAGATGTTGTTATTCATACTGCTGCAATTTCTAATGCTGAAAAAGCAAATAAATATCCATCTGCATATGTATATGAAATTAATGTGAATGCTACAAAGAAAATTGCAGAAGTATGCGATAAAATAAATGCTAAATTAATTTATATATCTACTGACTTGGTATATGCAGGTTATCGTGGTTCAATGCTTGATGAGTCTGCTAAACTGATACCAGTTTCATTGTATGCAGAAACAAAGCTAATGGGTGAAATTAAAATAAAGGAAACATTTGATAATTACATTATTTTGAGATTAGCTTTATTAATTGGATTTGGCTTAAATCATTCGACCTGTTTTTTTCAAAAGATGTATGAAGAACTGCGATTAAATAAATCAATAAAATTATTCTCAAATCAATATCGATCACCACTTGAACTAAGTGATGCAGCAAGAATGATAAATGAACTACTCGAAAAGCAAATTGCAGGAGAAATATTGAATTTTGGAGGCAATGAAAGATTATCAAGATATGAATTAGGAGAAATTATATGTGAGGAATGTGGATTCGACAAAAGCTTACTTATTAAAACAACTATGGAAGAAGAAAATTATCCCTATATAGTTCATGATGTTTCATTAAATATTGATAAATTGAAATCATATGGAATAATACCAAAAAACATTAGAGAATCAATAAAAAGATTATTGAAAAGTAATAAATTGACCTGATAAAGTTTTTCTATTAAATAAAATATTTTATTAATGAATTCTTATTTACTGTCTTTAATCATTTCAAATTTATTTTTCAAAATATCATTAACAATTTGAGGATTAGCTTTACCTTTTGTTTCTCGCATTATTTGACCAATAAAAAATCCCCATACTTTTTCTTTCCCACTAAGGTATTCTTCTACTTGTTTTTGATTTTGCATTAGTACTTTGTCTACAATACTTTCTATTTCGGTTGTATCAGTAATTTGAATGAGATTTTTCTCTTTAACAATTTCTTCGGGATCTTTATTTGATTTAAGCATTTCAGAAAATATTTCTTTAGCAATTTTTCCGCTGATGATATTTTTATTTATTAATTCTATTAACTTACCAAGATTTTCAGCACTGATCGGGAATTCGTTTATTGAAATTTTTTCTTCGTTAATTACTTTTAAAACTTCCGTCATCACCCAGTTACTGGCGGCTTTATAGTCTTTTGTTACAGATAAAATTTTTTCATAATAATCTGCAAGTTCTCTTGACGAGGTTAAAATTTCAGCATCATATTTAGGGAGATTATATTGATTAATAAATCTTTCTTTTTTTGCATCTGGTAATTCTGGCATCTTTGATAAAATTTCATTTTTCCACTCTTCTGTTACTACAACAGGCATTAAATCTGGTTCAGGAAAATATCTATAATCATGTGCTTCTTCTTTAGTTCGCATTGGATAAGCTATATTGGCATCAGCATCCCATAATAGAGTTTGTTGAATAACTTCTTTTCCATCTTCAAGCAAATCAATTTGTCTTTCTATTTCATATTCCAGTGCTTTTTCAACATTACGAAATGAATTCATATTTTTAACTTCTGTTTTTGTCCCGAGTTTTGTTTCACCTTTTAATCTGACTGAAACATTGGCATCGCATCTTAAAGAGCCTTCTTCCATATTGCCATCACAAATATTTAAATATGTAAGTATTTGTTTTAATTTGGTTAGATATAGATAAGCTTCTTCTGGAGAATTGATATCAGGTTCACTTACAATTTCAATTAATGGTGTACCTGTTCTATTTAAATCAATTAAAGTGTTGTCACCTTGATCGTGAATAGATTTTCCAGCATCTTCTTCCATGTGTATTCTTTTAATCCTAATATTTTTTTTGCTTCCATCTTTTAATTCGATTGGAATAAATCCATTTTCACAAATTGGTTCTTCATATTGAGATATTTGAAAATTTTTTGGTAAGTCAGGATAGAAATAATGTTTTCTTGCAAAAATTGATTTCTCATTAATTTTACAATTTGTTGCTAAACCCATGAGTACACTGAATTCAACAACCTTTTTATTTAAAACAGGTAATACTCCCGGATGACCAAGACAGACCGGACATACATTTGTATTGGGAGCATTTCCAAATTTCGTTGAACAACCACAAAATATTTTTGTCTCTGTGAGTAGTTGTGCGTGAACTTCGAGACCAATTACTGCTTCGTATTTATCATTCATAATAAACTATTTTTTGTTTTTACGAATATAAATATTTCGAATAAGATTTTTGTTATTGATTTATGAAAAAGTGTTATTCTCAAAAATTAAGTATTGAGAATAAAATAAAATCAAATTAATGATAAGAGAATAAAACTTAATATAAGTTTCTCAATTTTCTAAAATAACATCTATTTATTCTAAATAGTTAATCTTATAATAATTCAATAATTTTGGATTAATTATGATACCAAAATAATATGTTTGACTGAGAAATTTCTCTTTTGCTCCGAGATTAGCTTTGGTTCTTAAATCTTAACTGGAATTTTTGTTTTAAACAAGTAGAATAGTGAATCTTTATATTGTACTGAAATTTGAGTTCATTTATTTTTTTTAAACCAGCCATTAATTAATTGCAGATTAATTTGCTTTTTTAGTTTAGCTATATTTATCTTCATAAATATTTTTTGATTTAGTTTTATTTTATAGAAGATTTATTAAAATTATTTCAATGAATTTACTTTCATAAAAAATATAATCATATTTATAAATAAATTTTTTAATAGGGGTAAAATGATTCTTGATATATTAATATTTGCAGCACATCCTGATGATGCTGAGCTTGCAATGGGTGGAACAATTGCAAAATTAATTAAAGATGGATTAAAATTAGGAATAGTAGATTTAACGAAGGGGGAATTGGCTACACGTGGAACACCTGAAATTAGAATGAAAGAAGCTCAAAGAGCATCAGAAATTTTAAAGATAACTCATAGAGAAAATCTTGGATTAAAAGATGGTTCAATAAAAGTAAATGATGAATATTTATTAAAAGTTGTTTCGAGAATAAGGAAATATCAACCGACTATAGTTTTTGCTCCTTACTTTAACGATCGACATCCTGATCATGTTGGTTGTGGTTTATTGATAAAAGAAGCAATGTTCTTTAGTGGTTTACCGAAGATTGTGACAGAAGATAATGGAAGAATTCAATCACCATTTAGACCTAAAAAGTTATTTTATTATATGCAAACATATGAGTTTAAACCCAGCTTTGTAGTTGATATTAGTGATACATTTGAAATAAAAATGAATGCAATTAAATCTTATGAATCGCAATTTCATAACCCATATAGTGTAGAACCAGAAACATTTATAAGTCAACCCAATTTTTTAAAATATATAGAAGGAAGAGCAAAAGTATTTGGTTTTAAAATTGGTAAAAATTATGGCGAACCATTCTTTTGCGAAGAAGAAATTGAATTAGATTTAACTTGTTTAATCAAGAACGGAGATAAAAAATGAAAATAGCTTTTATTGGTACGGGATTGATGGGCGAACCTATGGCTTTTCGCCTCTTAAAAGCTAATTATAATTTATTTGTTTACAACCGTACAATATCAAAAACTGAAAGACTAAAAAAACATCAAGCAAAAATATTTACTTCTGCAGAAGAAGCTATTAAAGAACCTCAAGTCATTATAACAATGTTAACTGATTATAATGCTATAGTAGAGGTTCTTTTTAAAAATAAAAGTAATTTCAAAGGAAAAACTTTAATTCAGATGAGTACAATTGCACCACTTGAGAGTCTACTATTAAAAGAAAGAATTGAATCATTAGAGGGAGAATATGTAGAAGCTCCTGTGCTTGGTAGTGTTCAACAGGCAGAAGCAGGAGAATTAATAGTGATGGTTGGATGTAATTCTGAGTGTTATAATAAACACAAAAAAATACTTAAAAATTTTGGTCAAACAGTTGTTCATGTTGGTGAAGTAGGGAAAGCATCTGCATTAAAACTTGCATTTAATCAATTAATACCAACTTTACTTTCAGCTTTTTCGATGTCTCTTGCTTATGTTTTAAATAAAGGAATTGATGTAAATATATTTATGGATATTCTTAGAAAAAGTGCTCTGTATGCTCCTACATTCGACAGAAAATTGAATAATATGATTAAAAGAGATTTTGATAAAGCTAATTTCCCATTAAAACATATGTTGAAGGATGTAAATTTAATTGCACAGGAATTTCAAAATAGTAACATTGATACAAAAATTATTGAGAGTGTTAAAAGTATACTTATTAATGCAATGAATTCGAATTTATCAGAAAAAGATTATTCAGCACTTTATAATGTAATACATCCTTTGAAATAAAATTTAGATGAAGAAAAAAACTGTTATTAATTTATTATGGATTTTTATTAGTGTAATTGCTTCAATTACAGCATACTTATTATTTGATTTTGGTGTTGAATATAGAAGTGCCGAAGTAGTTGCAGCAATAGCAATATTAATGTCATTATTATGGATAACAGAAGCAATTCCACTATCAGTTACTTCTTTAATCCCATTAATTCTATTCCCATTTACTGGCACAATATCAGCTGTAGAAATATCACAAACTTATGTTAACTCAACTATTTTTCTTTTTCTTGGTGGATTTATAATTGCTATTGCAATGGAAAGATGGAATTTACATAAAAGAATTGCAATTAATGTAATTAATGTTGTTGGGACTTCAAATGCTAAAATAGTTTTGGGATTTATGTTATCTTCAGCTTTTATATCTATGTGGATATCAAATACAGCTACGGCTGTAATGTTACTACCAATTGGACTTGCAGTAATTAATCGATTGGAAGATGAACTTGGTGTTGAGCGAACTTCCAGATTTGCAATAGCACTAATGCTTGGTATAGCATATTCATGCTCAATAGGCGGAATTGCTACACCAATTGGAACACCACCAAATTTAGTTTTTCAAAGAATTTATAAAATTAATTTTCCTGATAATCCTGAAATTTATTTTGGTGAATGGATGAAGTTTGCAGTACCTACTTCAGTAATTATGTTAATATTTGTCTGGATTCTTCTAACAAAAATATTGTATAAAGATAAATTTGGTATTAAGATAGATAAAGAAGTTATCAATCAAGAAAAAAATAAACTTGGTAAGATAAGGTATGAAGAAAAAGTAGTATTGATAATTTTTATTGTTACCTCATTACTATGGATTTTCAGGGCAGAACTGAATTTAGGATTTTTTAAGATTTATGGCTGGTCTAATTTATTCCCTAAATCAAATTATATTGATGATGGAACAATTGCAATAACTATGGCAACCCTTTTATTTATTATACCAGTGAAGAAAGAAAATAAAGAACAAAATTTTATACTTGACTATACAGCAGTAAATAAAATCCCATGGGATATAATTTTACTTTTTGGTGGAGGATTTGCTCTTGCTGAAGGATTTGTTAGCAGTAAGTTATCTGAATTAATTGGGAAACAATTTATATCATTAAAAAATATTGATGTTATTTTTTTAATTGCTGCTGTATGTTTTGTTTTAACATTTTTAACAGAACTTACATCCAACACAGCTACAGCCCAGATTCTTTTACCAATTTTAGCAGCTATTTCAAAAGAGCTTCAAATAAATCCACTGATTTTAATGCTGCCTGCAACATTATCAGTATCTTTTGCTTTTATGCTTCCAGTAGCAACTCCTCCTAATGCAATAGTATTCAGCAGTAGAAGATTAAAAATTATTGATATGGCAAAAACAGGTATTTTTATTAACTTTTTTGGAATCATTGTGGTTACATTTATCGTATGGTTATTTTTCGTTTAGTAAATATGAATCTTTATGTTTATAATATCATCTAATTATTAAAAAAAGGAGTAGCTATGTCATACTATTTATCAAAAGTAGTTGATTATTCATTTGATGATACAATTACAAAAATTTTCGAAGAATTAAAAAATGAAGGATTTGGAGTTTTAACGGAAATTGATGTAAAAGAGACCTTAAAGAAAAAGCTTGATGTGGATTTTCGAAGATATAAAATTTTAGGTGCATGCAATCCACCTTTAGCTTACAAAGCTTTGAAAAAGGAAGAAAATCTCGGAGTGATGCTTCCCTGTAATGTAATAGTTCAGGAAAAATCTGATGGGAAAGTACAAGTAAGTACAATAAATCCAGTAGAAGCTATGAAAAGTGTAGGTAATCCAGAATTAGAAGAAGTAGCAATTGAAGTCACAAACAAATTAAAGAATGTTTTAGATAGATTATAATAAAGTTCTAAAGTAATTATTTAAATTGATGATAGATTAAAAAGTTGCCAGATTATTTTTTATATATGAAATTCTTTTTTCCCTTAAATAATATTTATAATAAAATTTTGCCCCGAGTAAAAATTTACTCGAGGCATAAATAGTATTACACCATCTTTTCAATATTCCATACAAAAGCGTGAATGCCTTGCTCTTCTGCTTCTTTATTTATTTCATTGACTTTTTCGAGCAGAGGTTCTACTAATTCATCTTTAATGACAGTGAGAACAACTGCATTTTGACTTGGCCATACGTGCGTTCCAAGATGTGGTTCACCTTTGTCGCTCCCCTGACCATGAACATTTAAGAATCTTGTAAATCCTTTTATATTTAAGCTTTGAAGAGCTTCATCTACTTCTTCTGTTATTCCATGATTATAAACTATCATTACTGCTTTCATTTTTACTCCTTAATCAATTTCTTTTTTCTGTTTTATTCTGGTTTCAAATATTGAATAAAGTACTGGAACGAGTACAAGAGTAATTACTGTAGAAAAGAATAATCCACCAATTGTAGAAATACCAAGTGGTTGCCATGTTTCTGAACCTTCACCACGACTGATTGCAAGTGGAATTAAACCAAGTAAAGTTGTTAATGCTGTCATTAAAACTGGACGCAATCTATTTCTTCCAGCATAAATAATTGCTTCTTTTAGTTCATATCCTCTTGCTCTTGTTATATTTGTGTAATCAATAAGTACAATTGCATTTTTTACTACAATTCCAACAAGCATAATACTTCCTAAAAATGCAATTACACTAAATGGTGTATTGGTTAAGAAAAGTGCAATAAACACACCAGAAAAAGCAAAAGGTACAGAGAACATAACTATAAACGGATCTAACAAAGATTCGAATTGTGATGCCATTACCATGTAAACCAGTACAATACTTAATATGAGTAAAAGAGATAGATCTTTAAAAGTATCTGATTGTTGTTCTATTTGACCAGCATATTCGATTGTAACATTAGGAGGTAATTGTAATGTGTTGACAAATTTTTTAATATCACTTGTAATTTCACCAAGAGAACGACCTTCAACATCCGATAAAACTGCTACTACTCGTTCCTGTTCTTTTCTTTTAATTTCTGGGGGAGAATATTGCTGAGTAACTTTTCCTATATCTTTTAATTTTACTGTTGTACCATATAATGTCTTAATAGGAAGGTTTGCAATATCACTTAGAGAATTTTTCTTTTCTGGAGGTAAACTTATGAAAATATCATATTCGTCACCAAGCTCACGATATTTTGTTGCTGTTAAACCATAGTAATAACTCCTAAGTGTAGATGCAACCAATGCGGTATTTAAGCCACTGAGTGCCATTTTATCTCTTTGAAGAGTAATCTGTAATTCTGGTCTCGGATCACCAATATCAATTCTAACATCTCGTGTTCCTTCGAGTTTACTTACATGTTCTTTTATTTTAGTTGCAATTTGATATGTTTCGTCTAAATTAGGACCAATAATATCTACTTCGATTGGAGATGTACTTCCACCAGTTAACATAGACATACTTCCACTTGTATTAATTGTAAAACTCTTAATACCAGGAATTGCTTTTAATTTTTCTCTTAATTCATCTGCCATTTCAAAAATGGTTCTTTTTCGTTTATCTTTGCTTACGGTTCTTACCTGGATAGAAGAAATATTGGCAGCTTCTCTTTGACCAAATAAAATTGCAGAAAATCCCTGATCATTCACACCTGAACGACCAGCAATAAATACAATTTCAGGGAAATCCTTTTTAATTATATTTTCAACTTTTTTTACATACTCAATTGTTTCTTCGAGACGAATTCCAGGTTGAAGTTCCAATGTCATCTGAAAATTACCAGAATCAGATCGAGGGAAAAATTCTGTTCCAACTATGGCAATTAGAGATATTGAACCTAAAAAGATTATAATTGTGCTAACTATAACTGTCTTTTTATGATTTAAAGCCCATTCCAGTAGTGAGGAATAATATGTGTCCAGTTTATCAAGAAAGTTTGCCAGTGTGTTATCAATTTTTTTGAGTAAAGGATTATTTATTGGTTTTTCTTCCTTTTTTGATTTTAAAAGTTTAGCAGATAACATAGGTATTAAAGTCAATGCAGCTAATAACGAAACTAAAATCATTACTGTAACTAAAAATCCAAGCTGATTGAATAGAATTCCAGCCAATCCAGAAATGAAAACAAGTGGAAAGAATACAGCAACAATTGTTAATGTAGAAGCAGTAACAGCTAATCCAACTTCTGTAGAACCAAATATTGCTGCTTCACGGGGTCGAGCACCTCTTTCAACATGACGAGTAATATTTTCGAGTATCACAATTGCATCATCCACAACCATACCAACAGCAATCGATAAAGAAGAAAGTGAAATGATATTTATTGTATTACCAGTAAAGTATAAGTAAATAAAAGCACCAATTAATGAAACTGGTAAGGTTACTAATATGATTAATGTTGCTCTCCATTTTCTTAAGAATAAAAGTATAACAATCGAAACAAATATTGCCCCAAGGATAACTGCTTCTGCGAGATTATTTATTGAATTTACTATATATTCTGACGTATCAACTATAACATCAATTTTTACATCAGATGGTAAATTCTTTTTAATCTGTTCTAATTTTGCTTTAACATTTCTTGCAACTTCAACAGTATTTGCACCAGATTGTTTTTGAACTATGATTTGTAAACCTCGACCACCATTTAATCTTACATTTATTGTTCTATCTTTAAGACTATCAATCACATTTGCTACATCTTTTAAGTAAACTATTCTTCCACCTTGCTGACTAATAACAAGATTTTTGATTTCATCAATGTTTGAGAATTCACCCGGCACTCGCAGATTATATTCCATAGTCCCCATTTTAATTGTGCCTGATGGGATATTTATATTTTCTGCTTGTAGAACTTGACTGATTTGTTGTGTAGAAATATTATAAGCTTCCAGTTTTTTTGTATCAACGTGAACTAATATTTGTCTAACAGGTCCTCCAAAAGCTTGAACAGTTCCAACACCATTAACTCGTTTTAAAGGGTCAACTATTTCTTTTTCGGCAAGTTTATTTAAACCGATGTAGCTTTCGTCTGCAGTTACTGCTAAAAATACAACAGGGAAAATATTTGTACTGAACTTAAAAATGAATGGATCGAGTGCATCTTCTGGTAAATTTCTTTTTGTAAATTCAAGAGCAGAACGAATATCATTTGATGCTTCATCTAAATTTGTACCATATTCAAATTCTAACACAACAACCGAAATATTATCTATTGAAGTTGAACGAATACTTTTCAAATTAGTAATTGAACTTAAACCACTTTCAATTTTTTTTGTAACATTAATTTCAACATCCTGTGCACTTGCACCAGGATATTGAGTGAGAACACTAATCATAGGTGGTTCAATTTCAGGTAATAAATCAATTGGCAATCTCTGAAAAGCTACAAGTCCAATTATAATAATTGCTAAAAAGAGCATTATTGTTGTTATAGGTCTACGGACTGATAATTCAGGTAGATTCATAGTATTTCTCCTTAATCAATCTTATTCTTAATTTCTACTTGGAGTCCATCTTTTAGAATGCCCTGTCCATTTGTAACTAGATAATCACCTTCGGATAAACCATATGTAATTTCAATTACATCATTAAATTCTTTTCCAACTTTTACATCAACACGTTTAGCAATATTATTTTTTACGATGAATGCATAATAAGCTGCTGTTCCAAGTTGTTTTAAAATTGCTGCTCTATTAACTAAAATACCATCAGATTTACCCAAATAAATTTTTGCTCTTACAAACATTCCGGGTCTTAATTTTTCTTTTGGGTTTGGTATTTTAACTTCAATCTCGAATGTTCTTGTTGTAGGATTTATTGTTGGATTAATTCTACTTATTGTTCCTTTGAAAATTTCTTCCGGGAATATATCGGATTGAATTTCAACTGTTTGACCAAGTTTAATATCTCTAAAATTATTTTCACTAACATTTAAAAGTAATTTTAAAGGATTGATCTGCATTAAAGTAACAATTGTTGGTGCACCACCTGTTGGAGCTAATAAAAATACTTCTCCTTCATTAAGTTTTTTTGCAGTGATAACACCAGAAAATGGTGCTCTGAACTGAGTGTTGGTTAAAAGAAGTTTATAGTTTTTTTCTGCGGTTTCGTAAGCTGCTTTTATTTGATCAAATTGATTTTGTGATATTGAACCCGATTCGTAAAGTGGTTTCATTCTATCGTAATTATCTTTTGCAATCTGATATTGAATTTTAGCTTGAGCTAATTGTGTATCGTCCATTTCAAATAGTAAATCACCTTCTTTAACACGGCTTCCTTCTTCGACATAAATTTTTTGTATTCTACCTGATGTTTGTGCACCAAGATTTGCTTCTTTCCAGGCTGTTAATGTTCCTACTAAATCTATGGTTCTATCAATACTCGATTTTTTTATTAATGTAACTTCAACAGGAATTATTTCTTCTGTTTCATTTTTAAGTTCTTTTTTATTACAACCTGATAACAAAATTGATAAAGCAATTATAAACGAAATAAATTCTTTTATTCTCATTTATTTATCTCCTGATTTTTAATTTTTTCCAAGAATTGTATTTAATTCAGCTTCTGCAACCTTAAAGTCGTAGATAGCCTGGAGTCTATTGATTCGAGCTTGACGAAGTGCTAATTCTGCATCATTCACTTCTAATTGTGTTGCTAATCCATTTTCAAGTCTTCTCTTAGCAATATTATAACCTTCTTCTGCTTGCTTGACAGTTTTATTTTGTCCTTCGATTCTTTTTAATGCCTGCTGTACTCTGTAAAGGATACTCAATGCTTGAGTTTTAATTGCTTCGGTCAAATTTTTCTTTTGTTCTTTAACCTGATTTAAACTTATTTCTGCCTGGCTAACTCTCGCTTGAGTTTTAAATCCATTAAATACTGGTAATTGAATCTGAAATCCAACAACAAAAGTTTTAACCCATCTATATTCAGAGAATTTAAAATCATTTGCTTGAGTTTGATATTGATAACTTCCAAATCCTGCAAGAGTAGGTAGATATGAAGATTTTTCAAGAGACAACATTTTTTCATAAAGTTTTACTTGATTTTCAAGAATTGCCAGTTGTGGATTTGTTTTAAGAAGCTCATTTATTACTTCATCTTCAGAAGGAATTTTATATGGTTCTTCAAAATTAAGTTCACCAACGACTTCAATTTCTTCTTCTGCTTCAAGTCCTATTGCAACTTTTAATGCTTCAAGAGAAAGTTTATAATTATTTTCCATTTGAAGAACAACAGGTTTCAGATTTTCAACCTGAACTTCAGCTCGTAGAACATCGTAATCCGATAGAGTACCTGCTTTGTTCAGTCTTTTTACATTTTCAAAGTTATCTTCAGCATTTTTTAGACTTAGCTCCATCAAATTTTTCATTTCTCTTGAAAGCAAAACTGTAAGAAATGATTTTTGAACATTTCCAATAATCTGGTTCTTAGTGTTTTTATAACTTTCATTTGCTAAATCCAATGAACTTGTTGCTATTCCAATACTTTCATATAATGTCCAGGAAAATAGTGGGATGGATAAAGAAGCAGTACCGTTATATGAATTATCAGATCCAATTTCCAGAATTCCTGGTCTATTACCTGGATTAAATGGTGTTCCTGGTGGTAAAAATATTACAGGTTTTTTAATATATCTCTGATATTGAGCACTTAAATCAATTTTGGGATAAAGACCACTTAAAGCTTCTCGTAATTGTTGTTTTGATTTATCAACTTCAAGTTGTGCAACTTTAATTTCGCTATTTCTTTCAAGTGCGAATTCAATAGCTCTATTAAGATCAAGTACAATTTTTTCTTTTTGTTGTGAAAAAAGGAGTGGCGGTATAATTGCCATAAATAAAATTAATTTTTTCACTTATCACCTCCGAAATTTTATTTTATTAATAATCCATCAAAAATTAGTTTTATTGTAAATGCTATATCCTCATTTGCCTTTGTAAAATCTATTTGTTTATCAGGTTCGAATTGGCAGAAATAAATTTCTCGATGTCTGAATGCTTCTGATATTGTAGGTAAAATTTGAGCAATCTTAGCAGCGTTACATTTTTTAATCTCTTTCTTTTTTATACTTTCCTCAATTACTTTAGTAAGAAGTGAAACCTCACTTTCACGTATTTCTTTAGCCACCTTAAATATTTTGTGTTTAAGTTCAATAAAAATATTGATTGACAAATCCTGAAGTTTCATTACAGATTTAACATAATTGGATTTTGTTATTTCGTAGTTAATTAACTTATCCACTATTTTCTCTTCTTTTGATAAAGCTTCAGTAATTAAAAAAATGTATTTCTCTTTTTCGTTTTTGATTACATCTTCGAGTAATGCATCTTTATTTTGATAATAGTAATAGAGAGAAGATTTTTTCATGCCAAGTGCATTTGCAATATCTTCCAAGGTTGTTTTAGCATAACCTTGTTTTGTAATTATATCCCTCGCTGTACTGAGTATTAAGTCTCTTTTTGAAAGAATGTTTTTAGAATCCATATTAGTATTATTCAAACTTTTTAATAGAATGTTCGAAACTTATTAATGTTCTATTTAATAATCAAGAAATGAACATTAATTTTTATAATACATATATTAATTTGAATTAATTATAAACGATAATTATATAGCAATAATAATTATTAATAATAAACCATAAAGAGTATGAGCTATAAAACAAATCTTATAAGAATGAGAAATGCTGCAGATTTTCTATTCGAACAAAAAAAGTATGAAGATGCCTATTACATTTATGATGATATTTATCATAAAATATGGTATGCAATTGGTTATGTGTATAATGGTATTTCAAGTTTTTCACAGCAGTATTTAACAACTTATAAATCAAATTACGAATTACGAACACAATTTTTTAATCAGGCTATTGAAACAATTTTTAAGAAATGGTTTAATCTGGATATAGATCAAACATTAAATGAATTTATTTTTGCTACTCAGGGACATTTGCAATGCATTAGTTATGCTCCAGAAATAAACTCTACAATTTCTTCTGAAAATGTATTAAATGAATATTTAATACTTCACACTTTAATTCTGGAAATTGACAATAACTGGATCGATTCAATCTTAAAGATTGCAACACCAGTGTTTGAAGAAAATATTCTTAAAAAAATTAGACCTGTAAATAAATTAGAAAATGTAAAGAAGTTATTAATTAATAATGCAGAAAAGATTAAAAGTACAGATTGGTTTAATGTAAATATATTTTTTCTGGATTATTTATTTAATACAGGTGATAATAGCTCGGAACTTTTTACATCAATTCATAAAATCGTAGGATTTTATTATAATCAGAAAACTCATAGAAAAACAACCAGCCAGGAACAGGAGCAAAAGAAACAGAAGTATACACACCACGAATTCTATGAAAAGTATGAGAAATATGAACGTTATGAACTATATGAGAAAAAGACAATATTTTATGAAGATGATTTTGATCCTGCTACTGCAACAGAGTTTGAAAAAGCAAAATATTATGGAAAAATATTGGGCTTGAGTGGTAGAATAACAAAATCTCAAATTAGAAAAAAATATCTTGACCTTATAGCCAAATATCATCCCGATAGAGTAAGTGATTTAGGAGAAGAATTAAAAATTTTAGCCGAGAAAAAGACTAAACAACTTAATGCTGCTTATGAATGGATGAAGAAAAAATATAACCTTTAAAAAAGATATCTCACATCAATAATTTTATTATTACTTTTTTTAGTCTTCTTTTTTATATTGCAAATAATTCTTTCACAATTAAAAAATGGTGAATAAAAATGAAAAGAATAACAGCAATTCTGATTATTGTTTTAAGCGTAATTATTTATGGCCAAAATAAGATAGTAATTAATGCTGATTTAGGAAAAGATACTATAAACAGAAATATTTATGGACATTTTTCTGAACATTTAGGGCGGTGCATTTATGAAGGATTTTATGTTGGAGATACTAATAAAGTTATACCAAATACTCGGGGCATTAGAAACGATGTAATAGCAGCATTAAAAAAGATGAAAGTTCCTGTTCTTCGCTGGCCTGGTGGATGCTTTGCAGATACATATCACTGGAAAGATGGAATTGGAGATAAATCTAAACGACCTACTATCGTAAATGCATGGTGGGGTGGTGTAACAGAAAATAATAGTTTTGGTACACATGAGTTTATGGATTTATGTGAACAGTTAGGGGCAGAACCTTTTATCTCAGGAAATGTTGGTAGCGGAACACCCCAAGAATTAGCTGAGTGGATTCAATATTGCAATTTTGATGGTATAAGTCCTATGAGCGATTTAAGGAAAAAGAATGGAAGAGAAAAACCATGGGGTGTCAAGTATTGGGGTGTAGGTAACGAAACTTGGGGTTGTGGTGGTCATATGCGACCTGAATACTATGCTGATGTATACAAAAGATTTGCAACTTATATGCAGGGTGTATCAAATACAAAAATTTTTAGAATTGCATCCGGTCCTTATGGTGATTATTATGAATGGACTGAAGTATTAATGAAAAATATTCCTCTTAATCTTATTGAAGGGATTGGTCTACATCATTATTCTGTTATAGATTGGAATGCTAAGGGTTCGGCTACAAATTTTACTGAAGAACAATATTTCAAAACAATTAAACAGGCACTAAAGATAGAAGAATATATTGAAGGTCATTCTAAAATAATGGATAAATATGATCCCAATAAAAAAGTTGCACTTGTTGTTGATGAATGGGGTGGCTGGTATGATGTGGAACCAGGAACCAATCCTGCTTTCTTATTTCAACAGAATACTATGAGAGATGCTGTTCTTGCTGGAGTAACATTAAACATTTTCAATAATCATTGTGAAAGAGTCAGAATGGCTAATTTAGCTCAGACAGTTAATGTTCTACAAGCGGTTATTCTTACAGATAAAGAAAAAATAATTCTTACACCAACATATCATGTTATGGAAATGTATAATGTACATCATGATGCAGTTTTACTCCCTTCAGTAGTATTTTCAGATACTTATAAATATGGAAACGACGAAATTAAATCTATTTCTTGTTCTGCTTCCAAAGATAAAAATGGAAAAATCCATATTTCATTAGTTAATATTGATGTTAATAAAGAAAAAAATGTACAGATTGATATTAGAGGACAGAAAGTATCCAGTGTGAGCGGTAGAATTTTGACATCAGAAAAAGTACAGGATCATAATACATTTGATAACCCGGATAAAATAAAACCAGTTATTTTTAAGGATGTAAAACTTGTGAATAATGTATTAAATGTTAAACTACCTCCATTTTCTGTTGTTGTTCTTAATCTGGAGTAATAAAATAAAATGAAGTGTTTAATATGATTATGAAGGTTCACATATGTCGCAATTACCACAATTAGATTCATCATAAAAACCGAAATATTCAGAAATAAAAATTCTTCTGCATTTTTTTGTTCTGAAGTAATTTACAACAGAAAGTAATTTTTTATTATCATTAATAAATTTTGCTTTTAGATACTCGTCATCTTCTAATTGTGGAGGTAATTTGCTGATTACTTTTAAATTTTTTTCTTCAGGTGAACCTTCTATTACACCATATCTTTCCAGAATTCCTAATGCAGTTTCAACTCGAAAATCATTTTTGTCTTTGTAACTTAGGTGTTCTCTTATGTATTCTATTCCGTATGAATTTATTTCATCAATATTATTTAATAAAAGATTATATAGACGTGAATAATAATCTGCATCTGGATTTGCCCATTTTATAAATTCCATCTGAGTATAAAGATCGTTCTGGTTATATATTAATAAACATAAAGAGTCTTTACCATCACGTCCTGCTCTTCCAATTTCTTGATAATAAGATTCTATTGAAGAAGGAACTTCTGCATGAATAACAAATCGTATATCAGGTTTATCTATTCCCATTCCAAATGCATTTGTTGCTAATATTAATTTTTGTTTGTCATTTAGAAACTCTCTCTGAACTTCTTTTCTTGTTTTAGGACTTAATTTACCGTGATATATTCCATGATTAAATCCTCTGTCTTTAAGCAATTGTGAATATTTTTCAAGTGTTTTAATAAGTGTGAAATAAATTATTCCAGGTTTCTGATAATTTTCTAATACTTTTATGATTTTGTTTAATGTTTCTTTTTCATCAAATACTTCAACAGCTTCCAGTCTTAAATTGGGTCGTTTTATTCCTTCATGAAATATTTTAATCTCTTTTTTATCGATTCCCAATTTTGATATAATATCATCCTGAACATCAGGAGTTGCTGTAGCAGTTAAAGCAATAGTTAAAGGATTTTTTAGAATTTCTCTTATTTCTTTCATTCTTGAATAATCAGGTCTGAAATCATGACCCCATTCAGAAATACAATGTGCTTCGTCGATTGCAAGAAGTGAAACATTGGCATTTTTAATTGAGTCGGTAAACTCTTTTATCTTAAATCTTTCAGGAGTTACATATAAAATTTTTATTTCACCCTTTATAAATTTTATTAATCTTTCTCTGCGTTGTTCGCTGCTTACAGTTGAATTAATAAAATCAGCTGGAATATTTTTCTTTTTTAATGTATCTACCTGATCCTGCATTAATGCAATAAGAGGACTTATAACAATAGTACCGCCATCAAAAATTAAAGCTGGAAGTTGATAGCATAGTGACTTTCCTCCACCTGTTGGCATAATAACCAGAGCATGTTTCCTTTCTTCTACCAATCTAGTAATTATTTCTTTTTGAAGACCTTTAAATGAATTGTATCCAAAATATTTTTTTAGCTGTTCTTCTAACTTCATAGTAAATTATTGTGAGATTCTTTAATAGAAATTTATGAAAGTTTTATTATAAAATAACTTACTTAATGCTAATTAATGATGTTATTTATTTATTTTTACAAATAAAAAAAATAAAAATGGCAGATATAATATTAAAAAAGAATGAAGATCGAAGAATTAAAAAAGGGCATTTATGGATTTTTAGTAACGAGATTGCGAAAGTGGAAGGTGAACCTTTGGATGGTGATTTAGTTAATGTTTATAATTCACAAAATAATTTTATAGCAAAAGGATTTTATAATAAACATTCATTGATTTCTGTCCGAATTATTTCTCGAGAAAAAGAATTTGATCTGAAAAAATTATTTGAGCAAAGGATTTTGTCTGCTTATAATTTTAGAAAATATTGTTATCCCGATCGTAATTCATTTCGTCTTATCTTCAGTGAAAGTGATTCAATGCCCGGTTTAATTATAGATAAATACAATTATACATATGTACTACAAATTTATTCTGTAGGAATGGAGAAAAATATTGAACTGATTCTTGATATTCTCGAAAAAAAATTAGATGCAAAAAATATTTTTACAAAAAATGAAGAATATTTCAGACAACTGGAAGGTCTTCCAATTGAAGATAAAATATTTAAAGGTGAAATGTCAGAAGAAATAATTTCGGATGGAGAAGTTAAATACAGAATAGATTTTAAATCTTCTCATAAAACTGGATTTTATTTTGATCAATGTGATAATAGAATATTTGCAAGTAATTTTTGTAAAGATAAAAAAGTTCTTGATTGTTTTTGTAATGCCGGTGGTTTTGGACTGAATGCCGCTAAAAAGGGGGCAAAATCCATTACATTTGTAGATTCATCAAAAAAGGAAATTGAAAACGCTGAGTATAATTTTAAATTAAATAATTTTTCATGCGAAGCAAAGTTTGTTGATGCGGATGTTTTTAATTTTTTAGAATCATGTATTTCCAGTAATGAAAAATATGATATTGTAATTGTTGACCCTCCTGCTTTTGCAAAAAATAAAAAAAGTTTACCCAATGCAATTAAAGGTTATGAAAAACTAAATCGCTTGGCAATGAGTGTATTGAATAATGATGGGATTTTATTTACATCATCCTGTTCACATCATCTTAAAGAAGAAATGTTTATTGATGTCATAAATAAAGCTGCAAATAAAGCTAAAAAGAAAATACATATTTTCTATTTTAATAATGCTTCACTTGATCATCCTTTTTTACCATCAATGGAAGAAACTGTTTATCTAAAATTTGCAGCTGTTAGAATAATAGAATGAAATATAATGCAAGCTAAATTTATTATATTTATTTATTGAGCTAAAAAATTTTTCTAATTACGAAACAATTATAAAAACCTTTTTGTAAAAGCAAACGATTCTCAAAACTAATGAGGTGGTAAATTGGATATAACTGCATTAAACGAAAAAATTCGTAATGAAAGTCAATTTATTGACATCCTTTTTAATGAAATAAGTAAAATTATTGTTGGCCAGAAACAGATGCTCGAACGACTTGTAATTGGCTTATTAAGTAATGGCCACATCTTACTTGAAGGCGTTCCTGGTTTAGCGAAAACTTTAGCAATTAAAACATTAGCTGCTTCGATGAAAGCAAAGTTCCAGAGAATTCAATTTACACCCGACCTTCTTCCTGCAGATTTAATTGGTACTTTAATTTATAATCAGAAAGATGGAAATTTTACAATTAAAAAGGGACCTATCTTTGCAAACTTTATATTAGCAGATGAAATAAATCGTGCACCAGCAAAAGTTCAGAGTGCATTACTTGAAGCAATGCAAGAACGTCAGGTGACAATAGGTGATACAACTTTTAAACTGGAAGAACCATTTCTTGTACTTGCAACTCAAAATCCAATAGAACAGGAAGGTACATATCCACTCCCCGAAGCACAGGTTGATCGTTTTATGCTCAAAGTTAAAATTACTTATCCTACTCGAGAAGAAGAATTGAAAATTATGAAATTAAATTCAGTTGATGGTTTACCAGAAGTAAAACAGGTAATTAAACCTGAAGATATTCTTCGTGCTAGAAAATTAGTAAACGAAATTTACATGGATGAGAAAATTGAGAAATACATTCTTGATATTGTATTTGCTACCCGTAATCCCAAGGAATATGGATTGAATGAATTAACTGATTTAATTAGTTATGGTGCATCACCACGTGCAACAATTAATTTAGCTCTTGGTGCTCGAGCTATGGCATTTATTAGAAGACGTGGTTATGTTATTCCAGAAGATGTTCGTTCTATTTGTGCAGATGTATTGCGTCATAGAATAGCTGTTACATATGAAGCCGAAGCAGAAGATATTACTTCCGAAAAAATCATATCAAAAATATTAAACACAATCGAAGTGCCTTGATTGAATCATGATAACTAAAGAATTATTAAAACAAGTTAAACAGATTGAAATTCGCACACGCGGATTGGTTAATGAAGTTTTTTCTGGAGAATATCACTCTGTATTCAAAGGCAGAGGAATGGAATTTTCTGAAGTTCGAGAATATCAGATTGGCGATGATATTAGAAATATTGATTGGAATGTTACTGCACGTTTTGGTCATCCCTATGTAAAAATATTTGAAGAAGAACGAGAACTAACTGTAATGTTACTTGTTGATATGAGTGGCTCTTTAATGTTTGGTACATCAGATAAAACAAAACTACAGGTTGCTGCAGAGTTAAGTGCAATTTTAGCATTTTCTGCATTAAAAAATAATGACAAAGTTGGTTTGATTTTATTTACAGATAAAATCGAGAAATTTATTCCCCCTAAAAAAGGGACTACTCATGCCCTCAGAATTATTCGTGAGGTGCTTTCATTTAATTACATGGATAATGAAAAATTACAATATAAACAGACAAACTTAAAAGCTGCACTTGAATATTTTAACCATGCAATTAAAAAAAGAGCAATTGCATTTGTAATCTCTGATTTCCTGGATATTGGTTACGAAAAAATATTAAGAATTGTTGGCAAAAAACATGATTTAATTGGCATAATAATTAAAGATAAACGCGAAGAAGAAATATCTAATTTTGGTTTAATTAAGTTTATTGACCCAGAAACTGGTGAACATCGTTACATTGATACAAGTGATAAAAATTTTATAGTTCATTTTAATGAAACTTTAAGAAGAATTAATGATTATCGTAAATCTATATTTATTAGCTCAAGACTCGATTCAATCGAAATCAAAACAGGAAAATCTTATGTTAAGCCTCTTGTAGATTTCTTTAGAATGAGAGAACGGAGATATTGATGAACTCATATTTACAAATAAATTTTTCTGTGCTTCTCTTTTTATGAACTATGATTTATTCTAAAATTATTTTGAGCAATTATGATTAAAAATAGATTTATAAATACTCTTGGTTTTTGTTTATGGTTCTTAATATTCTCTTCTTTATATGCTCAAAAAATCTCTGTTACTGCTTATACAGATACAACAAGTTATAAAGTTGGAGATTACATAAAGTATAATCTTAATATCAAATACGATAAAAATTTTAAAATATTAATCCCATCCATTAAAGATACAATCAAGAATCTTGAATTTATTCAATCATTAAAACCAACAAAAAAAGAAGAAGACAATAAAATAATTGAAAATTACACCTATATTTTTTCAAAGTATGATTCTGCTGAAGTTACAATACCTGGATATAAAATTTATTATCAGATAGGGAATGATACTACAAAATATTCTCTCTTAGTTAATCCAGTTACAATTACTGTTAGCACTTTACCAGTTGAGCCAAGGAAAGATATACGTGATATTAAAGATCCATTAAAAATCCCGTTGAATATATTAATAATAATTTTATTGTTAATTCTTGTTATCATACTTGTTCTTGCAGGTTATTTTATATATAAATACTATAAAAAGAAAAAACTTTCCCGTGTATCTGCAGAGCCAGAAATTAAAATTCCACCACATGAAGTTGCTCTTAATGAATTAAGAAAACTTGAAGAAAAAAAATTGTGGCAGCAAGGTTTTATTAAAGAATATCATTCAGAAATAACAGAAATTATTAGAAGATATTTTGAAGAGAGATTTAATTTCAGAGCACTTGAAATGACTTCGTCAGAAATATTAGCATGTTTAAGTTATATCGAAGAGGGTAAAAATATAGTTGATTTATCAAATGAATTTTTTAATAATGCAGATATGGTGAAGTTTGCTAAATTTCAACCAATGCCCAGTGTTAACGAAGAGATGATGAAACAGGCTTATCAAATAGTTAAAGATACAATCCCTAAGATAGAAGTGAAATTAGAAGAGGAAGGCGATGTTCGGTGATATAGAGTTTGCTAATTCATGGGCTTTATTCTTTTTAATATTACTTCCAGTTATGTTTTATTGGTACTGGAAAAAACATAATGAAATTACTCCATCGTCTATTTATTCTTCATTAAAATTATTTAGTGATATACCAAAGAGTTTTAAGGAAAAACTAATTCATGTTCCTGTAATTTTAAGAATAATTGCTCTGGCTTTACTTATAATTGCTTTCGCACGTCCTCAAACTTTTTCTACAGGTGAAAATATTTATACTGAAGGAATTGATATTGCAATGGTTCTTGATATATCTGGCAGTATGCTTGCTGAAGATTTTAAACCTAACCGTCTTGAAGCTGCTAAAAAAGTTATTGATGATTTTATCAAAGGAAGAACTTCAGATAAAATTGGCTTAGTAATTTTTGCTGGAGAAAGTTTTACTCAATGTCCTCTTACAATTGATTATTCAGTACTGAGAAATTTACTTTCTGAAATTCATAGTGGAATGATAGAAGATGGAACCGCAATCGGTAATGCAATTGCAAATGGAGTGAATAGACTGAAAGATAGTCAGGCAAAAAGTAAGGTGATGATACTTTTAACAGATGGTGTGAATAATGCTGGCGAAATTGATCCAATTACTGCAGCTCAAATTGCACAAAAATATGGTATCAGGATTTACACTGTTGGTGTTGGAACTATTGGAGATGCTCCATATCCATTTCAAACTCCTTTTGGAATTAGATATCAGATGGTGCCAGTTGAAATTGATGAAAATTTACTTAGACAGATATCAAATATAACAGGTGGTAAATATTTTAGAGCAACGAATAATAGAAAACTTATTGAGATATATGAAGAAATAGATAAACTGGAAAAAACCAGAGTAGAAGTTACTTCATATCGACATGCAAAAGAATTGTATTTTGGTTGGGCACTGGCTGGATTGTTATTGTTATTTGCTGAATTTGGTTTATCAAAATTTTATCTTAAAAAATTGCCATAAATTGACAGGATCATTTTATGATAAGATTTGTTAATGTTGAATTTTTGTATGCGTTGTTTATTATTCCGTTTTTAATAGTCATTTACATTTATCTTCAGAAAAATTTAGATAATATTTTAGAAAAGTTTGCAGATACAAAACTTCACAATATTTTATTCCCTTTTAGAAGTAAAACAAAATCTCATATAAAATTCAGCTTATTTATAGTTTCTTTATTACTAATATTAATTGCACTTGCAAAGCCCCAGATTGGAACTAAAATAGAAGAAGTAAAACAAATTGGAATAGATGTTTATATTTTGCTCGATGTATCTAAAAGTATGCTGGCAGAAGATATTAAACCAAGTCGTCTTGAGAAAGCTAAATATGAAATATCAAAATTAATACAAAGATTAAAAGGTGATAGAATTGGATTAATTGTGTTTGCTGGTGATGCATATGTGCAAATACCATTAACTTCAGATTATTCTGCAGCAAATTTATTTTTGAATGCGGTTGATGTAAATTCAGTACCACAACCAGGTACTGCTATTGCATCAGCTATTCAATTAGCATTAAAATCTTTTAGATATGATACCAATACAAAAAAAGCTATTGTAATTATAACTGATGGAGAAGATCATGAAGGCGATATAGATGCTGCTATAGAAGAAGCAAATTCGAAAGGGATTGTTATCTATGCTATAGGATTAGGTTCACCTGCAGGTACACCAATTCCTATTTACGATAATGGTAATAAAATTGGATATAAGAAAGATAATCAGGGTAATATAGTTTTAACAAAACTTGACGAAAATATTCTTCGTGAAATTACTTCAAAATGTAATGGTAAATATTATAGAGGAACTAATACAGAAGATGAACTGGATGCAATTTATAATGATCTGGCGAAAATTGAGAAAAGCGAATTTGGTTCAAAAAGAATTACTGAGTATGAAGATCGATTTTATTATTTCTTATTTCCTGCAATTATATTATTGATAGTTGACTTTTTTATAACATCTAATAAGTCTTTATGGATGATAAGATATAGAAAATTTAGAGAGGATGAAAAATGAAATTGAGAATTATATATACATTGTTATTGATATCCACATCAATAAGTTTTGCACAGAGCTACAGGAATTTAATTAACGAAGGAGTCGAATTATATAAAAACAAAAAGTTTGCAGATGCCGAGGTTAATTTCAAAAAAGGTTTAGAAAAAAAATCTGATTTATTTGAAGGTCACTTTAATCTTGGCGATGCATATTATAAACAGGGAAGATATGACGAAGCTATTCAAGCTTATAAAAATGCATTATCATTTACAAAAGATAAAATAAATAAATCAAAAGTTTATCATAATATTGGAAATTCATTCTTAAAATCTCAGCGATATAAAGAAAGTATTGAAGCTTATAAAAATGCTTTGAAGTTAAATCCTGATGATCTTGATACTAAATATAATTTATCGTATGCATTGAAATATTTGAATCAAAATCAGAATCAACAAAAACAGAATAAAGATCAGAATAAGCAGGATAAGAATAATCAGAATCAACAAAATCAAAATAATCAGGATAAGCAAGATCGATCGAAAGAAAATCAAAAACAAAATCAGCAGCAACAACAAAAAAATCAAATATCAAAAGAAGAAGCAGAAAGAATTCTTGAAGCTTTGAAGAATAATGAACAGGACTTACAGAAAAAATTAAGAAAAATAAAAGGTCGTGCATCAGCGGTTGATAAAGATTGGTAAATCTAGTTTCTATTTATTTAAATGATAAATGTGAGGTAATGATTTATGAATGATAACATGAAAAAATTTATAGTAATGGTTATTATATTTTTAGCTGGATTATTTATAAATACATTTGCTCAAGAGTTTGTTGCTACAGTGGATAAAACAACTGTGGGTCAATATGAGCAGTTTCAAGTTTATTTTACATTTAATGGAAATGATATTAATGGTCTCAGTAATTTTAAGCCACCTGCATTTCAAGGATTTCGTGTATTAAGTGGCCCCAATCAATCTACAAGTATGCAGATAATCAATAATAAAGTTTCAGCTTCTTTGACTTTTTCTTATATACTTCAACCCACAGGTACAGGTGAATTCACAATTGGTTCTGCATCAATTAATTATAATGGTAGAACTTATAGAACAAATCCAATAAAAATTACTGTAGTTAAAGGAACTCCACAGCAAAAAAAAGAAAGCAATGGGATTACTGATGACTTATCTAAAAATGTTTTTATTGTAGCAGAAGCAAGTAAAACTCGTGCATACATTGGTGAGCAAATTACAGTTACATATAAACTTTATACTAAATTAAATATTGCTTCTCCACAAATAACAAAATTACCTCAATATCAAGGATTCTGGGCAGAAGAAATTGAACCGTCACAAACAATTAGTTTCAATATTGGAATGTATAAAGGTGAACGATATCGAGTTGCAACAATTAAAAAAGTGGCACTTTTTCCAACTAAGACCGGTACTCTAAGTGTAACACCTTTTGAGTTAAATATTCCGGTCATTATTAAAAAGAGAAGAACAAGTAACGACATTTTTGATGAATTCTTTGGTGATTCATTCTTTGGTAGAACAGAAACAATAGAATATTTGGCTAAATCAAATACATTAAAAATACAGGTAGAACCTTTACCCTCAAATAATGTCCCACCTTCTTTTAATGGTGCAGTTGGAAATTTTAATTTCAAAGTTGATATCGATAAAAAAAATGTAAAGACTAATGAAAGTATCACACTTAGAATGACTGTTTCTGGTTCTGGTAATATAAAATTATTAAAACTACCAGAAATAAAATTACCTCCAGGTTTTGAAAAATATGAACCCAAGGTTTATGATAATATAAATAAAGGCTCAATTATATCTGGACAAAAAATTGTTGAATACTTGATCGTTCCAAGAACTTCTGGTGAAAAAGAAATTCCACCTGTTGAATTTTCTTACTTTAATCCTGCAACAGGTAAATATGTTACATTAAGTTCTCCTGCTTTTAAAATTAATGTAACTAAAGGTCTTGGTGAATATGAACCTCTGGCAGGTAGTTTTTCAAAAGAAGATGTAGAGTTACTCAATGAAGATATTCGTTACATTAAAATTTCTGATTTTAAATTAGAAAAGAAAAAAGATCGTACACTAATTCAACCTTGGTTCTGGATATCATTAACTCTACCTTTGATTGCATTAATTGTTGCAGTGGGGATTAAAAGAAAACAGGAAAAATTATATAGCAATGTACAATTGTTGAAATATCAAAAGGCAGAAAAAGCAGCCAAGAAAAGACTTAAAGTAGCAAAACAGGCACTTGATAAAAATAATCTTTCTGAATTTTATGCAGAATTATCTCTTGCTTTATATGGTTATCTTGAAGATAAATTGGGTATTCAGAAATCTGAATTTACTTTAGAAAAAGCTATCCAGAAACTTTATGAAAACTCGGTATCCGAACAACTTATAAATCAGGTAAGAAATATTTCCGAAACGTGTGAATATGTACGTTTTGCTCCTTCGGGTTTGAATTCTGTATCTGCTAATCAACTGTATGAAGACGCTGTTAGAATA
Source organism: Rosettibacter firmus (assembly GCF_036860695.1). Taxonomy (NCBI): domain Bacteria; kingdom Pseudomonadati; phylum Ignavibacteriota; class Ignavibacteria; order Ignavibacteriales; family Melioribacteraceae; genus Rosettibacter; species Rosettibacter firmus. The sequence goes on from NZ_JAYKGJ010000002.1 coordinate 97,891, forward strand.
ATTATTGATATTGATTCAATTCTGGAGAAAAGGAAATGATTGGTAAATTGAATTTATACCTTTATTTAATGATTCTATTATTAATCAATATTGAAAAGACTTATGCTCAATCTCCTGATTATTTGATGAGATTAGGGAATAAATATTATCAAGAACAAAAATATGAAGAAGCTATTGACACCTATAAGAAAATATTATCTCAAGGTTATGAAAGTTCAGCATTGTATTATAATCTTGGTAATTCATATTTCCGATTAGGAAAACTTGGATATGCAATTCTAAATTATGAAAAAGCACTCAAACTATCTCCTGGAGATGAAGATGTGAATTATAATTTAAAAATTGCAAATGCAAGAACTGTTGATAGAATTACTGAATTACCAAAATTATTTATTGTTCAATGGTGGGAAATATTGATAACATCTCTTTCATTAAATAATTGGGCTTTGCTAACAATTGTTTTTTATATTTTGTTGCTAAGTTGTATTGGAATTTATTTACTATCAAGAAAAGTTAGCCTGCAAAAATTTGCTTATTACACAGGAATAATTTCAATAGTAATCTTTCTTTTTACTTCAGCTATTTTAATATCTCGTTATAATTACGAAAAAACCAGAAATTATGGTATCTTATTGGAACCATCTTATACTGTAAAAGTAGCTCCAGATTACAGAAGTAATGATGCTTTTGTAATTCACGAAGGGATAAAATTTATTGTTGAAGACCATGTTAATAATTGGTCTAAAATTCGTTTGGCTGATGGAAAAGTTGGCTGGTTACCAGATAAAGTATTTGAAAAAATTTAGTATGAATAAATATTTCAGGGAAAAGTATGAGTAACCAGGCAAAAAAATATAATAATATAAAATTAACTATAAGTATAACTAAAGGAATTATTTCTTTTTTACTTCTATTCCTGTTTGTGTATTATGGATATAGTAAACAACTGGAAAATTTTATAAGAGCATTTTTTACAAATAACTACCTTGTGTTATTAGCTTATACATTTATACTTGGAATTATTTCAACCATAATTTTCTTTCCTGTTGACTTTTATTCTGAATTTATATTAGAACATAAGTATAAATTATCCAATCAAACATTTAATAGATGGCTATGGGAAAATGTAAAAGAAGGACTGGTAGGCTTATCAATAGGTCTACCATTATTAATGATATTTTATTTTGTACTTAATAAGTTTAGTACGTTATGGTGGTTACCATTTGGAATTATAATGTTTCTATTTTCTGTAATCCTTGCTCAGATTTTACCTGTTTTAATATTACCATTGTTTTATAAAATTACACCAATCGATAACGAAGATTTAAAACAAAGAATAATAAAACTTGGAGAACTTGCTAATTTAAAAGTAGAAAATGTTTTTAAATTCGATATGAGTAAAAATACAAAGAAAGGAAATGCAGCATTTACTGGTCTGGGAAAGACAAAAAGAATTTTGCTTGGTGATACATTGCTTGATAATTTTTCAAATGATGAAATTGAGACTGTTATTGCTCATGAAATGGGTCATTATAAAAAGAAACATATTTTTAAAAATATTATAATTGGTACTCTATTTAGTTTTCTCACTTTTTATCTTATTGCTAAACTTTATGAAATAACTTTGAGCTGGTTTGGTTTTAGCTCAATTTTACAAATTTCTGCTTTGCCTCTTTTAGTTCTGTGGGGGAGTATAGTTGGACTTATACTTACTCCATTATCAAATTCAATATCTCGTAAATTTGAATACGAAGCAGATAAATATGCAGTTTTAGTTACGAATAAAAAAGAAGTTTTTATTAACACATTAGAAAAACTGACAGAACAAAATCTTGGAGATAAAGAACCACATCCTTTAGTTGAATGGTTTTTCTATAGTCATCCTTCTATTAAGAATCGTATAGCTGCACTGAATAATTTAAATTGAGTTGGTCTGATATTTATAATAATGAGTTATTCATCAAAATATATCTTTTACAAAATAATTTTATAATTATATTTGTGTAATGAATGTAAAGTGCGTATATAATAATGCTTCGTTTAATTAAGAAAAATATTCCAATTATATTTATTTTAATGCTCGTACAATGTACTTTTGAAAGTACTCCACCTACTGAAACTGAATCAGAAACTCAAGTAAATAAATCAATACCTGGTAATCCTAAACCTGTAGACAAATCTGTAGACCAGCCACTCGTAATTACATTGCAATGGGAAAGTACTGGTGCAATCAAGTATGATGTTTATTTAGATAAAGTAAATCCTCCTCGTATTTTAATTGCTAATGATATATCTACAAAAACTTTAGTTGTGACAAATTTAGATTATAATACTACATATTACTGGAAGGTTATTGCAAAATTTGATGATGGTACTAAAGTCGAAGGACCGATCTGGAGCTTTACTACTTTAAAACAATCATATCCGACTTTGAATGGATATGCGATGAATCTTTATAAGGTAGAAACTCAGTTGCCAAGTTATGTTCATGTGATGTTTCAGGTTGTTGATTTAAATGGAAAAGGTGTAAGTACACTTACTCAAAATGACTTTGAAGTATTAGAAGATGGTGAGCCTATATCACAAACAGAATCACAACTCGAAATACGTAAAAGAGAAGCAGTACCTTATAAATTAAAAACTGTTTTAATGCTTGATAATAGTACAAGCTTACAAAATAATTTAGACGATATCAGAAATGCAGCAAGGTCGTTTATTGATAAAATTGTACCTCAGCAAGAAGTAACTATTTATCAATTTTCTGATCATCCAGAAGTATTAAGTGAATTTACAGATAACAAAGATTCATTAATGAATGCATTGCAAAGATATCAATTGGGTTATGCAACAACTAATCTTTATGGAGCTATAATTAAGGGAGCTTCTTTATGGAATGATAAATTTTCTATAGATGAAATTATTCAGGGTATGATGATAATTTTTACAGATGGAAGAGATACTCAGGGATCAAATACTTTAGCAGAAGCTCTAAACGCAATACATAACAAAATAGTTTTTACAATTGGCTTGGGAAATGAAATTCAACCTGAAATTTTGAGAGCAATTGGTAATGCAGGTTTTTATACTATAACTAATATTAATGAATTAGAAAATCAGTTTACTAAAATTCAGGAATCAATAATTAGCTATGCAAATAGTTTTTATGTATTAACATATAAAAGCCCAAAACGTGGTAATAATAATCATATACTAACAATAAGAATTAAAAACAATCCTTATACAGGTGAACGTTCAGAAATAACAGGAAGTTTTAATAGCAATAATTTTAGTTCATTTTAGGAGATAAAAAATGTCAGTTACAAAAAAAGATGTTGAATACATAGCAAAATTAGCTCGATTAAGATTCAACGATGATGAATTAGAAAATTTTACTCATGAATTAAATGAGATCTTAAATTATGTTGAAAAACTTAATGAATTAAATACAGACAATGTTGAGCCACTCTCACATCCAATCGAAAATGTAAATGTTTTTCGTGAAGATATTCTGAAGCCATCAATTGATAGAGAAGAGGCATTAAAAAATGCTCCCTCGAGTACAGAAGAATTTTTTAAAGTGCCAAAAGTAATTAATAAATAATCAAATACCATGATTGTAGGAATTATTCCAGCAAGATTTGCATCTACAAGATTAATGGGAAAACCTCTTGCAGATATTGGTGGTAAACCAATGATTCAACATACCTGGGAGAATGCAAGAAAATCTAAACTACTTGAAAAAGTTGTAATAGCAGTTGATGATGAAAAAGTTTTTGAAGTTGTTAAAGATTTTGGTGCAGAAGTTTATATGACTCCCAAAAATATTGCATCTGGTTCTGATAGAATAGCACTGGTTGCTAAAGAATTACCAGAAGCAGATATTGTAGTTAATATTCAAGGTGACGAACCTTTCATAAACGGTAAAATGATAGACGAAGCAATTGAACCTTTATTATTTGATAAAAAAGTTAATGTCTCTACTCTTGTTAAAAGAATTACAAGTGTTGACGAATTAAAATCACCTTCTGTTGTTAAAGTTGTTTTTGATTATAATAATTATGCCTTGTATTTCTCTCGTTCTCCCATCCCTTATGTTCGCGATGCAAAAACTAATCTCGAAAGAATTGAAACAGGTGAAATTTATAAACACATCGGCTTGTATGTATTTAGAAAAGAAACTTTAATGAAATTTACATCATTGAAGCCAACAGACCTCGAAAAAATTGAAAAGCTCGAACAACTTAGAATGTTAGAGCACGGAATTAAAATAAAAATTGTAGTAACTGAATATGATACACTCTCGGTTGACACACCTAAAGACCTTGATATTGCCAGAAAATTTTATGAAAAGTATTTAAAATCTAATAATAAGCGATAATTAGATTTTTTGAATTGATAATTTTACGGCTAAAATCAAGTATCTTATTTTATTAAATAATAATCTTTCTTTATTTTTAATATCAAAAAATTTGTCAATGGAATTCAATGCAACAATTTACACCTAAAAGAGTGATATTTATTGATTTGATGCGTGCATTTGCTGTATTAATGATGGTTCAGGGTCATACTATTGACACATTTCTATCTGACGATTATAGAACTTTTGACTCTATATTATATAGCATCTGGTTTACTATAAGAGGGTTTACAGCACCAATTTTTATGTTTTCTTCTGGAGCTGTTTTTACTTACTTATTAAAATCATATAAAGTTCCTTTTGTGGAAAATCCACGAGTTGTAAAAGGTTTTAAAAGATTTTTGATGCTGATAGTAATTGGTTATTTGTTGCGATATCCTTCTTATTCATTAATTGATTTTAGTCTGGTAACCAGAGAACAATGGTTAACTTTTTTTGTAGTAGATGCACTTCATTTAATTGGTTTTGGATTATTATTTATTCTTATTCTTACATATATCTCTGAAAGAATTAGAGTTAAAGATTATATTATTTATTCAGTGGGTGCACTATTTTTCTTTTTGATGTTTAATATTACTGAACAAATTAATTGGCATCACTTTTTACCACTTCCTTTAGCTGCATATTTTTTTCATAAAACTGGTTCGTTATTTCCTTTTTTCCCCTGGGCAGGTTATGTGATTAGTGGAGCTATATTAGGAAATTATCTTGCTAATAATCCAGATATATTTACAAAAAAAGTATTTAGCAGAAATTTACTTATCATAGGATTACTGTTCTGGGCATTTGCCTATTTAATTGAATTGATTGAAATGATATTTTTTAATAATAAAAACATTGTTACAGATAATCTTTTTGTTATTAGCTTAAGACTTGGTGGAGTAATTTTATTGAATTGTTTAATGTCCTATCTTGCAATTGAATTAAAAACAATCCCGAATTTAGTAAAATGGGTAGGTAGACATACACTTGTAATCTATGCAGTGCATGTTATAATTTTATATGGTAGTGCATGGATACCAGGTTTGAATTTAGTTTTTGCTAAATCAATGAGTATCTCTTTATCTATTCTTGCCGCTATTATGATGATAATTTTAATGATATTAATGGTAATTGCTATAGAAAAAATTAAAAGCTACTGGAAAAACAGAATTCTTTTAGAAAATTGATGTGGAGTAAAATTGAAGAAACGTTCTGAAAACTTATCGCCATTAATAACAGAAGAAGATAAAAAAATAGAACAATCTTTACGCCCTAAAACTTTTGATGAGTTTACAGGACAAACAAAAATTACTGATAATCTTAAAGTCTTTATAGGTGCAGCAAAAAAAAGAAATGAGAGTCTCGACCATGTTTTATTAACTGGGCCTCCTGGATTGGGCAAAACAACTCTTGCTCATATCATCGCTAATGAATTGGGAGTTAAAATTAAAGTTACATCTGGACCAGTTCTTGAAAAACCTGGTGACCTTGCTGGTATTCTTACTAACTTAGAAGAAAAGTCTGTTCTATTTATTGATGAAATACATCGACTCAGTCCAGTAGTAGAAGAATATCTATACTCTGCAATGGAAGATTTCAAACTTGATATAATGATTGATAGTGGTCCAAATGCACGTACGGTTCAAATTAAACTTCCAAGGTATACTTTAATTGGGGCAACTACAAGAGCTGGTTTATTAACTTCTCCTTTGAGAGATCGATTTGGAATTAAAGCAAGATTAGATTATTACGAAAGTGATTTAATAAAAAAAATTATAATTAGATCTGCAAAAATTCTTAACATCGAAATCGATGAACTGGCTGCAGAAGAAATTGCAAAACGTTCTCGCGGTACACCAAGAATTGCTAATAGATTACTTAGAAGAACACGTGATTTTGCAGATTATGATGATAAAAAAGTTATCGATCTTGAGATTGCAAAAAAAGCTCTTAAGGCTCTCGAAGTTGATGAATATGGACTTGATGAAATGGATAAAGAAATAATTCTAACAATCATTGAAAAATTTAATGGTGGACCTGTTGGGATAAATACAATTTCAGTTGCAGTTAACGAAGATGCAGGTACTATTGAAGAAGTGTATGAACCTTTTTTAATTCAACAGGGATTTATTAAAAGAACTCCACGTGGCAGAGAAGCAACGGATTTGGCTTATTCAAGATTTAATAAAAAAAGAAAAAAATTTAATGAACAGGTAGATCTATTCGGGCAATAAAATTTATGCTTCTAATTGATAACATAAAAATTGACAATAAATTACCTCTTGTTTTGATAGCAGGACCATGTGTTATTGAGAATGAATACATTACACTTCATACTGCAGAAGTAATTAAAAAAATTACAGAAGAATTGGGAATTCAATATATCTTTAAATCAAGTTATAAAAAAGCAAACAGAACCAGCATTAAATCTTTTATTGGTCTTAAATTTGACGAGGCACTCAAAATTCTTGAAAAGGTTAAAAAAGAATTTTCCTTACCTGTTTTAACTGATGTTCATTCAGAAAGTGAAATTAATGTAGTTTCTCAAATTGTAGATGTTGTTCAGATTCCTGCATTTTTATGCAGACAAACAGATTTACTTTTAGCTGCAGGCAGAACAGGCAAAGCAGTTAATATTAAGAAAGGTCAGTTTCTCGCTCCTGATGATATGCGATATGTTGCAGATAAAATTGAAACAACAGGCAATAAAAAAATTATGTTCACAGAAAGAGGTACAACATTCGGATATCATAACTTAGTTGTAGATATGAGAAGTCTCGAGATAATGAAAGAAACTGGATATCCAGTTATTATGGATGCTACACATGCAGTTCAAATACCAAGTCAAGGTGGAGTAAGTGGTGGCGAAAGAAAATTTATTCCTGCTTTATCGAAAGCAGCAGTTGCAGTTGGTATAGCAGGCTTATTTCTTGAAGTCCATCCAGATCCAGATAAAGCTTTAAGCGATGCAGCAAGTCAATTTCCTTTAGATAAATTATATAATCTTCTAATTACAGTAAAAAAAATTGATGAATTGGTAAAAAATGAATAAGGAGATAATTAATAAAATTAAAGAGATTCGCTTAATTATTTTTGATTTAGAAGGAGTATTATTAACTCAAGCAAATTTAGATGAAAATATTATAAGTCAATTAGTTAGTTCTATCGAAAAAGCAGTAGAGGATTTTCAAAAAAGAAATATCAACATTGCAATAATTACTGCTCGACCAGAAGATGAATTAATAGAACGATTAAAACAAATATCAAATTGTACAATTTTAAGTTCTTCTTTGGATAAAGTAACAGCAGCTGAAAAAATATTAGCTGAAAAAAAATTAAACTGTAATAATGTTTTTTTTATTGGCGATGGGATACTTGATATTCCTTTAATTAAAAAGTGTGGTTTATCTGCAGCTCCTAAAACAGCAAAACGCGAAGTAAAAAGAGAAGTAGACTTAATTATAAATAGTAATGGTTATAATGAAATTTTTACAGAAATAATGAATCTCATTGATATGGCAAAAAATTAATTACAAATTAAAATCAAAGTTAATTATGTCAGAAGAACAAATAATTGAAAAAGGGAAAGAAGTAATTAAAATAGAAGGAAATGCAATCTTTAATTTGATGAATAGTATTGATGGAGAATTTGTTAAAGCAGTGAAAGTGATTTATAATTCTAAGGGAAGAGTCGTATTTACTGGAATGGGAAAGTCTGGATTAATTGCAAGAAAAATTGTAGCAACTCTAAATTCTACAGGTACAGCAGCTATTTTTATGCATCCCACAGATGCTCTTCATGGCGATCTTGGAATGGTTCGTAAAGATGATATAGTAATTATTATTTCGAAAAGTGGTGATACAGAAGAATTGTTGAGATTAATTCCAATGTTTAAAAGAATCAATGTAACATTAATTGGAATGCTTGGAACTCTTGATTCAAAATTAGCTAAGGAATGTGATATTGTTTTGAATATAAATGTTAAAGAAGAAGCCTGTCCATATGACCTTGCACCAACTGCTTCAACCACTGCTGCATTGGTTATGGGCGATGCACTTGCAATGGCATTACTTGAATTACGAGGTTTTACAGAAAAAGATTTTGCTATGCTTCATCCTGGTGGTAGTCTTGGTAAAAGACTTTCACTTCGTATCGAAGAAATTATGATTACAGGAAAAGATATTCCTATTGTTAATGAATCGACTTCTCTTAAAGATACAATCTACGAAATTACTTCAAAGAGACTTGGAACAACATGTGTAGTCAATAACGAAGGCATTTTAACTGGAATAATTACTGATGGCGATTTAAGAAGACTACTTGAGAAAACTATGGATATTAAGAATCTTACTGCAGGTGATGTGATGACAAAAAAACCAAAAACAATTACTAAAGATAAACTGGCATCTTTTGCAATTCAGCAAATGGAAAATTATAAAATAACTTCTTTAATAGTCGTTGATGAACATAACAAACCCGAAGGAATTATCCATCTTCACGACCTTGTTAAATTGGGACTTCAATCCAGATGAAAATATTTTTCTATTTTTTTATAATCTTACTTTTAGTTGCATGCAAAGAAGAAAAAGTTAAGCCCAAAATTGAAAATAGTCCTGTTGAAGGTGAAATTCCAATTCATGAAAGCTGGAATTCAAAAGTAATTTTTAGTAGAGATGGAAAACTCAAAGCTATCCTTTATGCAAATCACTTAAAAAAATATGAACTTCAAAAAGTAACCTTACTGGAAGGTATAAAAGTTGACTTCTATAACAACAATCAACAAAAAGTAACTACATTAACTGCAAAATTTGGTAAGGTAGATGATACAACCTTGGATATGTTTGCAATGGATAGTGTTGTAGCAGTAAATGATAGTGGAACGGTTTTAAGTACAGATGAATTAATGTGGAGAAATAAAGATCAGAAAATTCTATCGGATAAATTTGTGTCTATTAAATCAAAAGACGAAATTATTGAAGGATATGGATTTGAATCAGATCAACATTTGAATAATTATGTTATTTATCATATAACTTATTCAGCAGTTTTAACTAATAATAGGAAAAAGTGAAAATAAAATATTTTATAATATTCTTAATCATTTCAATTAACATTGTCGCACAGGAAGATAATATAATTCGTGTATTTGGAGATAGCCTTGTTGGTAAAAAAATTAATGGCGAATCAATTCGTGAAGTTCACGGAAATGTTATTATGACGCAGGGAAGTGTTAAGATTACTTGCTTAAAAGCAATTCACAATATTACAAGAAACATAGCAGAATTATTTGGAAATGTAATTGTTACTCAGGATAGTATTACAATTTATACGGATTTAGGATTTTATAATGGTAATTCAAAGATTGCATACTCAAAATCTGGAGTAACTTATTTTGATGGTCACATACATCTTAAAGCAAAAAATAGCTTTTATTATTTTGATGAGAAAAAAGCATATTTTTATGAAAATGTAAGATTGAATGATTCAATTTCTGTTCTAACCACGGATACATTAACTTATTATGATAATGAAGACAAAGCTATAGCTGTAGGTAATGTTGTTGTAAAAGATACTGCTGCAATTATTTATGCTGATTCATTAATTCATCTAAGAAATGAAAAAATTACTTACGCTTATAAAAATATAAAGATAATAGATCCATCAAATAATCTTTTAATTTCTGGAAATAAACTCGAAGATTATCATAATGAAAATTATTCAAGAATTACTGGAAATCCTTTACTTATTAAAATTGATACCACAGATGCAAATAAACTTGATACACTTATAATTACTGCTAAAATGATGGAAGCCTATGGAGATAGCACAAAAAGATTAATAGCAAAAGATTCGGTGAAGATTGTTCGTGGCGAATTTGCATCAATTAATAATTATTCAATTTATTATCAAAAAGATCAACTACTTTATTCACATAAAAGAGATGAAGATAAAATAGCTCCAGTTTTATGGAATCAAAATACACAATTTATTGGAGATACAATTTATATTTCGCTAAAAGATAATAGAATTGAAAAGATGAATATAAATTCTAATGCTTCTATAATTTCTAAAAATGAAAAGTACGATTTTCGTTTTGATCAAATATCAGGAAATAATATTAATTTAATATTTAGTAATAATAGATTGAAAAGAACAGAAGTTAATGGCAATGTACTTAGTATTTATTATTTATACGAAGATGGTCAACCTAATGGACTGGCAAAATCAAGTGCAGAAAAATCTATTATTCTTTTTGATGAAGAAAATAATGTCGAAAAAGTTATGTATTATGGTAATCCAAATACTGAATATTATCCAGAAAAATTAGTAGAAGGAAAAGAAAAAGAATTTACGCTTCCAACATTTATAATTATAAATTCAAGACCGCAAAAGGAAGATTTATTGAATGGCAAATATTTTTTAATTAACCAACTTTTAGATGTGGTAAATGGAAAATGATTTAATACTAAAAAGTGAAAAGCTGGTAAAAATTTATAAAAAAAGAACAGTAGTAAACGAAGTCTCAATCTCTGTCCAGCAGGGAGAAGTGGTGGGATTACTGGGACCTAATGGTGCAGGTAAAACTACAACATTTTATATGATTGTTGGAATGATTAAACCTGATGGCGGAAAAGTATTTTTGAATAATACAGAAATAACACATGAACCCATGTATAAACGTGCTAATAGAGGAATAGGTTATTTACCACAGGAAGCATCAATTTTTCGTAGACTAAGTGTAGAAGATAATATAATGGCTATTTTACAAACACTTGATATTTCTCAACAGGAAAGAAAAGATAAGTTAGAAAAATTACTTGAAGAATTAGGAATAACACATGTCAGGAAAACTCTTGGTTACCAGCTTAGTGGAGGTGAAAGAAGAAGAACAGAAATTGCAAGAGCATTAGCAACAAATCCAAAATTTATTTTACTTGATGAACCTTTTGCTGGTATTGATCCAATTGCAGTAGAAGATATAATGAATATTGTTGCTAATCTTAAACATAAAGGAATTGGGATTTTAATAACTGACCATAATGTACATGAAACATTAAGTATTGTTGATAGAGCTTATATTTTAATTAATGGAAAAATATTTAAAGAAGGTTCTGCTCACGACCTTGCAGAAGATAGTGATGTAAGAAAATTGTATCTTGGTGAAAAATTTAAACTCGATAGATATTCTTAATTATTCAATATAAGATATGTTATTAATGCAATAGCACTAAGATATAATAAAGTAAAAAGTGTCTTTTTAATAATTTTCTTAATCCTATTTTTTCTTTCATGCCTTATGCTTGAAGTTATATCTCGTTTATAATCACCTTTTTCAATAGACCAATTGTTGAAAATATTTTTTCCCATATTGTGGTATATTAATCGAGATAAATGATTTTATAAAAATCAATTTAGTGATTTCATATTTTGAATTCTTTAATAATTTTTTGAATCTGTTCTTCTGTAATCTCACTACCAAGTTTTAAGCTTTCTGTGTTTCTTGATACTTCATTATATGAATCGTATTTAGGATTTCCAGCTCGAGCTCTCAGTCGTTCTTCAATTAATTTAGTAAAGTTACCAGGTTGATTCGTATCTAAATTTCTTGAAGTAGTAAATTGTGGTATATCAAATGAACTCACGCAGGAGCCTTCGTTAATAGCTTTTGTTTCAAATGCTAATGTTTTTATATTCATTAAGTGTGAGGCAGAAACATTTTCAGAAATTATTGAGCCACCCCAAGTTCCTGGACCTAAGGTTAAAGATGGAGTTAAAGCTGTAGTATAACCCACTGCACCTACAGATGATGAAGTATTAACGACGATTCTAAGTGCAGGTTTTTCAAGAGCAAATTTCATTATTATTTCTTTATCGTTCGAGTGTATTGCTAATGTATGACCAATTCCTCCAAATTCCAGTAATTCAATGCATCGGTGACAACCTTCTAACCATCCATCTACAATATAAAAAGCCAGTATTGGAGATAATTTTTCAATTGATAATGGTTCTTCTTTACCAACTTTAAAACACTCGGCAATTAAAACTGTTGTATTATTGGGCACAGAAATTCCAGCATAATCTGCTATCCACTTTGCTGATTTTCCAACAATATCTGCATTAAGTTTTGCACCTTTTGCTATTTTATCTTCTAATTTCTTTTTTTCTTCTGAGTTTAAGAAATAAGCTCCTAATCTTTTTGCTTCTTCAATTACTTTATCTTTAACTGGTCTATCAACAATCATTGCTTGTTCAGATGAGCAAAGAACTCCATTATCGAATGTAGTACCATAAATAATATCTGCAACAGCTTTTTTAATATTTGCAGTTCTTTCAATAAAGGCAGGTACATTACCTGGACCAACTCCATAAGCAGGCTTTCCTGAACTGTAAGCTGCTTTTACCATTTGCATTCCACCAGTAGCAAGGATTAAAGAAATATTTTTATCTTTCATCAAAGCTTCTGTTCCTTCCATAGTAGGAATAGTAATACATTGAATTAATCCCTTAGGAGCTCCTGCTTTTTCTGCTGCTTCAGATAATATTCTCAATGATTCTATTGTACAATTTAATGCTTTGGGATGAGGACTGGCAACAATTGCATTTCTACATTTTAATGAAATGATTGCTTTGAACATTGCAGTAGATGTTGGATTGGTCGATGGAATTAATGCTGCAATTACTCCCATCGGTTCAGCTATTTTTAATAGCTTGCCATTTTTTTGAATATCTATTACACCTACTGTTTTGAGATTTTTAATTGATTCATAAACATCGCGAGTTGCAAATTGGTTTTTTATTATTTTGTCAGAAACTTTTCCAAAGCCTGTTTCTTCATATGCTAATTTTGCAAGATATTCAGCTTTCTCACAACCAGCTTCTGCCATTGCTTTAACAATTTTATCAACCTGTTCTTGATTATAATATTTGTATTCTAACTGAGCTTCTTTTGCTTGAGCTGCTAAATTGCGGGCTTCTTGAATTGATTGAAGATCTTTGTCAAAGTTCATGATGTTCTCTTTATTTATTTCAAAAATAATGAGAACATATTCAAAGTTCAATTTCTGATTTTATGAACAAGATAATAAACTTTCTCAATTATGCTTGAAATTAAATTATCTAATTAACTCTTTGATTTTTTGAAAACCTGTTTTACTTACTGGAAGTTTAGTGCTATCATCTAAAATAATTTTGTATGATTCTTTTTCGTATAATTCTATTTGTTTGATACAAGAAATGTTTGCAATGTAAGAACGATGTATTCGAATAAAATTTTGTGGATTCAAATATTCTTCAAAGTATTTCATTGTTTTTTCTTTTAAATAATTTCCTTTTGAAGTGTAAATCATAACATAGTCGTCCTGTGCTTCAATAAATTTAATCTCAGAAACAGGGATGATAATAATTTTTTGATTTTGTTTTATAACAACTCTTTCTAAGAATTCTACTTTTTGTTCTAAGGTTCTGGATAGTGCTTCCAATTTTTTATTTGATTCATTCTTGTTGTTTAATAAATTCATAGCTTTTTGTATTGAGTCATCAAACCTTTCTTCTGAAAATGGTTTTAATAAATAATCAATTGCATTTACTTCAAAAGCTTTAATTGCATAATTGTCGAATGCTGTAGTAAAAATTATAATTGGGGGATCTTCTAATAGTTCTAACATTTCAAAACCAGATATTTTGGGCATCTGTATGTCAAGAAAAATTAAATCTGGTTTCAATTCATTAATTTGTTTTAAAGCTTCGAATCCATTAGAACATTCTGCAACAATTTGAATTGTGTCATATTTCGCAAGATAAGTTTTAATTATATCTCTGGCTAACTTTTCATCATCCACAATGATTACTTTTATTTTCTTGTTCATAATCATATAGGTATATAAATATTAACTCTAAAAATGTTATTTGATTTTTCGACACTTAAAAGATTATCTTGATTATAAATTAATTTTAATCTGTTTTGAATGTTTTTGATTCCTATTCCTTCCCCCCTTCTTGGTACAGCTTCTGGATCATAATTATTTTCAACTATTATCTTAAAATATTCATCTGTTTTCAAGCATTTTAATTTAATAATGATTTTTTCTAAACTTTCGTATACACCATGTTTGATAGCATTTTCGAAGAGTGGTTGTAATATCATACTTGGAATCATGACATTTTTACACTCAGGATCAATTTCTTCGATAAAATCAAATTTGTCTTCGAATCTAATTTTTTCTATGTCCAGGTACAATTTAGAATAATTAATTTCATCTTCCAATTTATTTTTTTGATGTTCATTTTTTGAAAGTGTATTTCTTAAAAATGATGAAAGCTTTACAGTCATTTCCTGTGCTTTTTGTGGATTGTTAATTATTAATGCATTAATCGAGTTTAAGCTATTAAAAATAAAGTGCGGATTAATTTGATACTTAAGAGATTTTAATTCTGCTTCTTTAATTAGTGCTTTAAGCTCCGCTTCTCTTATTAATTTTTCCTGAAAGTTATTATAATAAATTATAACATAATCAATTGCAGTTATTATCGAATAGTACATTATACCAATTATTAAACGCCAGACCAGAGATTTATTAAGAAATACAATATAAATTTTATCTTCGATTAGAATGTTTTTAGTTAAATAAAAACCTGCAATTATCCAGAATCCAGTTGATATAAAAGCAGCAGCAATATGATTAATAAATATTTTAGAAGTCGAGTAAATATCCAGTGTATTATAATTTACTGGATACCAGATGCTTATTCCAAGAAGCAGGTATAATCCATTAAAAATAATGCTATCTATTAGTGCTGAATTGATATTTATTGATAAGAACCAATTAAGAATTATGGTGTGCAATAAAAATATTGAGAACCATGTTATTAGATAAATTGTGAATAATTTTTTGTTTTTAACAAATGGATTAATCATAAAATACTTTTTATTTCTCCACCACCAAACAATATAATACCATTAATGATTAATAATCCTTCTGATGAAGGTAATGAATTATTTATAAAGTATTGTTTTGAATCCATCCCTCCAAAGATTGTAGTAACATTAGTAATTACTTTCCAGTTTTTTGGTACTAATATTGTAAAACCACCAACAAGACAAGTTATTTCCAGAATTGCTTCTCCAGGATACAAATTTGATTCGGTTAAATCTATTTCAGTTGCTCCAGCTATTATTGTGATTTTCCCGCCTTTAAAATTTTGAGATGTTATTTTTCTTTTATTGTGAGCTAATAAACATGTTTCATCTAAGAAATCATCTGTAATATTAAAAATGTTCGAATAACTTTCTGAGTAAATTCTTCGTTCTTCTTTTTTTTGTTTTTCTTCATTTCTTTTTAATATGAAATAGAGACCAATAATTATTATAAATAGTGGGAATAAATCCCTGAACGAGAAATTGAAAAAAGGCTTAAATATATGGTTGATTAAACCATAAGCTCCAATTACAAGAAGGATTATACCAAGAGTATTGTTTTTTGCCCTTATAAGTAAAATTATTCCAATTATTATTAATATTGTATGCCATGAAAAGATTATATGACGAAAACCAAAATAAAAGAAACCTAAATTATCTATAATCAATAATATTCCAATTACTATAAAAATTATTCCAAGCCAGTATCGTAAATTTGATTGATGCATATTTTACCTATAATGTATTTTTAATTTCACCACCGCCGAATAACACAAAACCTTTGATTAAAAGTTTTTTGTTCTCTTCGTATTTAATACTTGGATTTTTTATTCTATTATCACTAAAGCCACCAAAAATTGGAAGAATATCAATTTCAACATACCAGTCAGATGGAACTATTATAGTTGAACCTCCAAAGATGGCTGTAATCTCTAACACATTTTCTCCTTCAGCAAGTTTACAGTCTAAAAAATTTATTTCAGATCCGCCAAATATTGATATGATGTTACCTCCTCGAAAATTGTCAGTATGTAAAATCTTTGTGCTTCCACCAAAGATAGAAATTTCTTCAATTGTTTCTTTTATATTATATTTTTTTTCGCCAGCTAATCTTTCTTCTGTATTTGAAGAAGTATGATTTTTATATGTATGAAATTTCCAGTAATATTTTTCATGATCTTTTTTTCTAAATATTATCATTATTCCAATAATTACAAAAATTAATGGCCAGAGTTCAGGGAGTAAACTGAAAAGTCCAATTGCAATGAAGATAATCCCTGCAATATTATTTTTTGAAAGAATGATTAATAAAATTCCAAAAAGTATTAATAAATATTCCCAGGTTAATAGTTCTTCTGGAATTAGTTCTATTCCATAATTATTTAGAATGAATATCAAACCTATTAATACAAGAATTAATCCAATAACAATCCGTGTTCTAATGTAATAAGCCATATTATCTCCAGGATTTATATACAAAATTTATGTTTATAGATTTATATAAGTAATAAAAAATCGGTAAACCACTGCTATTTATCGGTGAATGTCGAAATTTATAACATAAATTATTCTAATAATTTTATTTGCTCATCTGGTGGAAGTATCTGAACATCTTTTAATTGTCTTTCAATTTTTCTTGTTGATTTTGTAGCTTCTTCAATTTTATTTGATGCTTCTTGTAATTTCTTTTGAGTTGCTTCTAAGACATCTCCAAATTTGCCAAATTCTGTTTTAACCGAGCTTAATATTTTCCATACTTCACTTGAGCGTTTCTCAATAGCAAGAGTTCTAAAACCCATTTGCAAACTATTCAATAAAGCTGAAAGAGTTGTAGGACCAGCAATTGTAACGCGATATTCTCTTTGAAGTGATTCAGCTAATCCCGGTCTTCTTAAAACCTCTGCATATAGTCCTTCCACAGGCAAAAACATGATTGCAAAATCGGTGGTGTTTGGTGGGTCTAAATATTTTTCGGCGATTTTTTTTGCTTCGTTTTTAATTCTTGATTCAATTGCTTTAACTGCACTATTTATTGCTTCAATGTCAGAATTATCCTGTGCGTCTAAGAGTCTTTGATAATCTTCGATTGGGAATTTAGCATCTATTGGTAACCACACAATTTCATTTTTTGAAGAATCTCTTCCCGGCAGTTTTATTGCAACTTCAACTTTATCATTACTTCCTTTTTTTGTTGTTACATTACGTTCATATTGTTCACGCGTAAGTATTTGATCGATTAAATTTTCAAGTTGAATTTCTCCCCATGTACCACGAGTTTTTACATTAGTTAAAACATTTTTTAAATCGCCAACTCCACGAGCAAGCTCCTGCATATCACCCAGACCTTTATATACTTGTTCTAATCTTTCGCTTACTAATTTGAAAGATTCTCCCAATCTTCTTTCTAAAGTAGCATGTAATTTTTCATCAACAGTTTGACGCATTTCTTCTAATTTCTTTGAATTATTTTCTTGAATTTCTTTTAAATGTGTTTCAACTCTTAACTGAAGGTTATCAAATTTTTGTTCGTTAGATTGTGTGAGTTTTGAAAGTTGTTCAGCAAAAATATCGAGTTGACTTTTTTGCATTTTGGCAATTTCATAAAGTCTATTTGCCAGTTGTTCGCCAAAAATATTAATCGTATTACTCAATTCTTCTCTTTGAGATTTTAAAGATTTAGAAATTTCATCTCTATTTCTGTAAAGTTCATCCCGAAAAGCTCTTTCAATTCTTTCTAATTCTAATTTTGTTTCGATTTGATTGAATGAATTAATTTTTCTATTAACTAAGAAAACAAATAATAATATTATTAATGTTAATGCTAAGATTACTATAACTGCAACATTAATCATAAAATCACCTTTAGATAAATTTTTATTAAACTTATATTGTAATAACAAAATAAAAAATAATTTGAAAAGTGTCCTGAATAAATTTATCAATCATCGTATAATTTTATAAATTTATTGATGTAAACTTGAAAACTTAGTCATGAAAAAGTGGAAAAAAATATTAACTGGCATATTTGGATCTATAGTTGTAATAACTCTTTTCCTTTTTATTATATCTTTTTATATGCTGAAAAAAACTTTGCCAGATTATGATGGAGTAAAAAATGTCAAAGGAATTTCTTCCACTATAACTATTTATAGAGATTCTTTTGCCATTCCAATGATAATTGCAGAAAATGATGAAGATATTGCATATGCATTAGGATATACTCATGCTCAGGAAAGATTATTTCAAATGGATATTGCAAGGCGTGCTGGCGAGGGGAGATTGAGTGAAATATTTGGTTCAAAAACAATTCCTTTTGATCGTATGTTTAGAACTCTTGGCTTTTATAAAAGTGTAGTAAAAAATTATAATAAACTAAATCCTGTAACAAAAAAAATATTAAATGCGTATTCAAAAGGAGTTAATCAATATATTCAAGAAGCAAAAGGAAAGTATCAAATTGAATTTGATGTTTTAGGCTATGATCCATATCCATGGAAACCTGAACATAGTTTACTAATTGCAAAGTTAATGGCTTGGGAATTAAACTTAAGCTGGTGGGCAGATGTAGCATTTTCGAATATAGTTAAAAAGTTAGGTGCAGAAAAAGCAAAACTTCTTCTTCCAGATTATCCACAAAATGCACCAACTATAATACCTAAATCATTAGAAAAGTTTACAAGAATTAATGAAGATTTTATAAAAGTCGATAAGAAGTTTAGAGAATTTATGAGTTACAATGGAACACACATTGGTTCAAATAGCTGGGTTGTTAATGGAAAAATGTCAACATCAGGTAAACCAATAATTGCTAACGATCCTCATCTTGCATTTTCAGCTCCTGGTAAATGGTACTTTGTAATTTTAAGAAGTAATGACTTAAATGTTGAAGGATTTACTATTCCTGGACTCCCTTCAGTAGTTATAGGAAAAAATCAAAATATAGCATGGGCTATGACAAATGTTATGGCAGACGATGCAGATTTTTATTATGAAACAATTGACTCGACGGGAACCAGATACTTTTTTAATGGCCAATGGAATAATTTAATTATTGAACGAGATTCTTTTGCTGTTAAAGGTTCTTCGTATTATGCTTTTGAGATTAGAAAAACTCATCGTGGACCAATTATTTCTGATGTACATCCATTTAATGTTTATTATCCCGAAGAGAAACAGGCTGCTAATTTAAGCATGAAATGGACAGCACAGGAATTTAGCGATGAATTGTATTCTTCTATATTAATAAATAAAGCAAAAAATTGGAATGATTTCAATAAAGCTTTAGAATATTTTACAGTACCAGGTCAAAATTTTATTTATGCAGATAAATATGGAAACATCGGTTATATTTGTGCAGCTAAATTACCTGTTAGAATTTCAAACAGTCCGACATTAGTTTATGAAGGTTCAACCGATGTTAATGATTGGAAAGGATACGTAAAGTATGAAGAGATGCCAAAACTTTTTAATCCATCTCAAAATTTTATTGCATCTGCAAATAATAAAACTATAGATAATTTTAAATATCACATTTCCAATATCTGGGAACCATCATCAAGAATTGAAAGGATAATTGAATTATTAACATCAAAATCAAAACACTCTGTAGAAGATTATAAAAAATATCAACTTGATTTTGTCTCTCCATATGCAAGAAAAATTACTAAGTATATCATAGATGCTTTCAGTAATGTAAGAATAACAGAGAAAAATTTGCAGGTAACTCTCGAGTTATTTAAAAACTGGAATTATGAATTAGATGAAAAAAATCAAATCTCTACTATATATACGACCTTTCTTCATTTCTTGATTAAAAATACATTAGAAGATGAACTTGGAAAAGATTTAATTAAAGAATATGTTTTTCTTGCAAATATACCTTATAGAAAAATTCTTGAGTTACTTGATGAAAACAATTCTCAATTGTTTGATAATATCAATACGCCCGAACTTGAATCAAAAAATGATATTATAAGAAAAAGCTTGGTTGATGCACTAATTTATTTAGAAAAAAATTATGGAAAAGATATTAAAAAGTGGCAATGGGGTAAAATTCATCAGGTTACTTTTAAACATTCATTTCATGGCATTGCAAATATTATCGATAACTTAATTGACATTGGACCATATCCTGTTGGTGGAGATGGAACAACCATATTTAATACTGAATATTCCTTTACCGCATTATATGATAGTAATGAATATGAATTAAAAATTCTAAAGAATAAACCTTTTGAAAATACATTGGGTCCATCTATGAGATATATTTACGATTTTGGAAATCCAGATTACATTGATATTATAATGCCTACAGGACAATCAGGCAATTTTATGAGCAAACATTATAAAGATATGACAGAATTATGGTTGAAAGGGAAGTATATAAGAATTCCACTAAAAGAAAATGAATTTATTAGTAAATCGAAACATAAATTAATTTTATTACCTTTAAAGTAATAAACATCTGATAATTTGAAACATAAATGTTAAATTTAATAAACTAAAAAAGTATTTAATTATGAAAGTAACAGAACATTTAGCTAAAGCAAATGACACATTAATAAGCTTTGAAATAATTCCTCCAAAACGTGGTGGAGATATTAAACAATTACTAAGTGTGCTTGATGACATAGTAAAATATAATCCTCCATTTATTGATATAACAAGTCATCCTGCAGAAGTTGTATATGAAGAAACTCCGGGTGGCGAAATAAAAATGAAAGTAAAAAGAAAACGCCCGGGGACATTGGGAATATGTGCCTTAGTCCAAAATAAATATAATGTTGATGCTGTCCCACATGTTTTGTGCACTGGATTTACAAAAGAAGAAACAGAAGATTTTTTGATTGAACTTCATTATCTACAAATTGATAATGTACTTGCTGTTAGGGGTGACGATAGTGGATTTAAAAAACCAGTTAGATATGGAAGAAGTGTTAATGAATATACAATAGATTTAATAAAACAAATTCAGGATTTAAATCAGGGTAAATATCTCGAAGAAGGATTACTTGATGCTGAACCAATGGATTTTTGTATAGGAACAAGTGGTTATCCACAAAAACATTTTGAAGCACCAAACTTAATAACTGATATAAGATATACTAAAGCAAAAGTTGATGCTGGTGCTTCTTATATTGTTACTCAAATGTTTTTTGATAATAAAGATTATTTTAATTATGTAGAATTATGTAGGAAAGAAGGTATAAATGTGCCAATTATTCCAGGATTAAAAATTATAACTTCAAAAGCACATGCTCATACATTACCTAAAAATTTTTACATTGATATTCCTGCTGAATTAGTTGAAGAATTAGAAAAGGCAAAACCTGAACATGCACTTGAAATAGGTGTAAATTGGGCTTATAAACAAGTTGAAGAATTGTTAAATAAAAAAGTTCCAGCTATTCATTTCTTTATAATGCAAAATTCTAAACCTATTAACTTACTTATGAAAAAATTAGGTTACTAAATGATATTACCAAAGCCTAAAAATTTGAATATACATGTGCCTATCCCTAAGAAATTAAAATGGGGAATAGCTGGTTGTAGCAGCTTTGCAGAAAACACAGTCCTGCCGGCATTTCAATTGTTTAAAAGAAGTAAATTAGTTTCTGTCTTTAGTCATGATTTAAATAGGGCACAGTATATATCGAATAAATTTGGGGCTCCATTTGCTTTCAATAATTTTGATGATTTCCTTAAAAGTGATATAGATGCAGTTTATATATCGAGTAAAAATTCAGATCATTACTGGCAGGTTATTAAATCTGCTGAATCGGGTAAAAATATATTATGTGAAAGACCACTTGCACTTAATTCATCACAAGCCAAAGAAATGATTGAGGCTTGTAAAAAAAATAATGTTATTCTAATGGTAAATTACCTTCACCGTTTTCATCCATTAATTATAAAAACAAAAGAATTATTAGATAAACAATTGCTTGGTAAAATTGTATCTATTAATGTTACATACAATATTGATTTTCCACCAAGTGAAAATTTTAGATTCAAAAAAGAATTAAGTGGTGGAGGTGTATTACGAGATATTGGTTCGCAGGTCATAGATTTATTGAGATATTTTGGCGGAGAAATTACTGAAGTGAAAGGATTCATTGATAATGTAATTTATAAAAGTGAAGTAGAAGATTTTGCTACTGCTATTCTAAAATATGAAAATGGAGGATATGGTTTGTTCAATGTTTCTTATGATACTAAAAATACTTTAATGAGAACAGATATTCTTGGTCATAATGGTTTTATTTGCCTTGAAAGTTCTATTGATAAAAAGAATTTTTCAACAAAATTGACAATTGCATTGCATGGAGAATCTAAAAAAGTATTTAGGAAAAAAATTAATAAAGTTACTTTCATGATTAGAGCTGCTCAAAAGGCATTTCTTAAAAAACAACTACCTCCAGTTTCAGGAGAAGATGCGCTTCGAAATATGTATATAATTGAAGAAATAGAAAAGCAATGTTTGTTCTAATAATATTCATTGTATTCTTTTTTATTCTTATAAAGTCTTGCAAAATAAAGTTTCTTTCATGTCAAAATTGTAATAAAGAGATGAGGTTAATATTGAAGTATTGTTAAGTTTAAGAAAAATAGTAATTGATAAATTTATTGAAATAATTTCTTAACTAATAAATGATTCAATATGGATAAAAATAATATCACAATTGCTCTCCTTCTCGGAGGTATTTCACCAGAACGTGAAGTATCAAAAGCTACAGGTAAATCTATTTATTATGCTTTAAAATCGTTGAATTATAATGTAATTGTTATCGATCCTGCATATGGATTAAATCAACCTGATGATATATCTAAATTTTTTGAGAGTAGTGATTTTAGTGAAATTAACTTGAGAAATTACATTGAAGTAATAAATTCAAAAATTTTCGACGATGTAAAATTAGCTTTTATAGCACTTCATGGTAAATGGGGAGAAGATGGTACAGTCCAATCTTTACTTGAAATGAGAGGAATTAAATATACAGGATCAAAAATTCTTGCAAGTTCTCTGTCAATGGATAAGTGTATGTCTAAAATTATGTTTCAACATTATGATGTTAAAACTCCTAAATGGTTTATTGTTGATAGAAGTGAAAAGAATTATAACCTGATAAATGAAAAGATTAATAAATTTTTCGGTTATCCATGTGTAGTCAAACCTAATGATCAGGGTTCCACAATTGGTTTAACAATATGTCGAGGTGATCAGGAATTGCAAAGCTCCATTGAACTGGCTTTTCAATATTCAAACAAAGTTTTAATAGAAGAATACATTGCAGGAAGAGAAGTTACAGTTGGAATCATAGGCCAACAAGCATTACCTGTGTTGGAAATAAAACCTAAATCTGGTTTTTATGATTATAAATCAAAGTATACTGCTGGAATGACTGAATATATTGTACCAGCAGATATTCCAGCAAATGTAGTAGAACATCTTCAACATCAAGCATTACTGGCTTTTAATTCACTTGGTTGCGATGGTTATGCAAGAGTAGATTTCAGATTAACAAACGATTATAAAACATATTGTCTCGAAGTAAATACTCTACCTGGTATGACTACAACAAGTCTTCTCCCTAAAATGGCTGCTGCTGCTGGTATAGGTTTCGAAGAATTGATTCAAAGAATAATTCAATTAGCATTAAAATGAAAATTAGTAGAAAAGTTTATAATATTATTTTTATTTCGTGTTTGATATTAGCTTTTGCATATTTATTTTTTAATGATAATGGTATTTTAAAGTATCTCAAATTAAAAAGTGAAATAAAATCACTTGAAGCAGAAATAAATAAGGCTGAAATTAAACTACATAATCTTCAACTTGAAATTGATTCTTTAAAATCAAGCAAAGAAAAAATTGAAAAAGTTGCACGAGAAAAATATCATATGTTCAAACCAACTGAGAAAGTAATTAAAATAGATGAATATTAATTTGAAAAAAGAATTTAATATACCTAAAATACCACTTGCAGAAAGAGTTAGACCTCGTAGCTTAGATGATTTTCAGGGACAAAAGCATTTAGTTGGTGCTGGTAAACCTTTAAGAATTATGATTGAGAATGACACTTTGAGTTCTATAATATTATGGGGACCTCCTGGAACAGGTAAAACAACTCTTGCAAAGATTATAGCAGAGCACACAAATTCAGATTTTTATCAATTAAATGCTGTCTCTTCTGGAGTTAAAGAATTAAGACAAATAATTGAAAAAGCAAAAGAAAATCTAACTTATTATCACAAGAGAACAATTTTATTTATTGATGAAATTCATCGCTATAATAAATCGCAACAGGATGCTTTACTATCCTCGGTAGAAACAGGTGAAATAATTTTAATTGGAGCGACTACCGAAAATCCATCATTTGAAATAATCTCTGCATTAAGGTCCCGTGTAAGAATATTTATACTTCATGAATTATCAAAAAATGATTTACAGAATATTTTGAATAATGCATTAGTTAAAGATGAGTTTTTAAAATCATTAAAAATCAAAATTGAAGATCCGGATTATTTGATTTTTATATCAGGCGGAGATGCAAGAATTATGCTTAATATTCTCGAAGCAGCTGTTATTCAAGAATTAAATAATGAAGAGATTATAATTACTAAAGATATAATTCAAAATGTTGTTCAAAAGAAAAATATTATTTATGATAAAAATGGTGAAGAACATTATAATCTTATTTCAGCATTCATAAAAAGCATTCGTGGGTCAGATCCAGATGCAGCAGTTTACTGGCTTGCAAGAATGCTAGAAGGGGGCGAAGATCCTTTATTTATTGCAAGAAGAATGATTATTCTTGCTTCGGAAGATATTGGTAATGCAATGCCAAATGCACTTGTTTTAGCAGAAGCAACATTTAGTGCATGTGAAAAAATAGGTATGCCCGAAGCGAGAATTATACTTTCACAATGTGCTATCTATCTTGCATCGGCACCTAAAAGCAATTCATCATATATCGCAATTGATAAAGCAATTAATGATGTTAACTCGCTTCCTCAATATCCAGTACCATTTCATTTAAGAAATGCCCCAACAAATTTTATGAAAGATATTGGATATAGTAAAGGTTATAAATATCCACATGATTATGAAAATAATTTTGTTGAAGAAAATTACTTGCCCGAAGAATTAAAAAATAAACAGTATTATTTCCCGACAGAAAATGGAATGGAAAAAACAATTAAAGATAGGTTGCAAAACTTCTGGAAGGGAAGAAAAAAATATTAATCTGCAAGTACAAACATTTTACCCGGCAATTGCTTTATTAAACCTTTGAATTCCAGTGTTAATAAATTTACTAGACAATCGGAAGTTGACATAGAAGATAATAATGCAATTTCATCAATATGTTTTGCTTCTGTACCAATAACTTGTAATAATTTTTCTTCGAAAAGTGTTAACTCTACAGAAGGTTTCTGAATATTTTTACCTGTAAGTGGTTTTAATTTTATTTCTAATTCTTGTAAAATATCTTCGGCATTTGTAATTAATTTTGCTTCTCCTCTTTGTATTAATTTATTAGGACCTTCTGCTTGTTTAACATTAATATTTCCGGGGATTGCAAATACTTCTCGATTCTGATCAATTGCATAAGCAGCTGTTTGCATAGCACCACCATCAATTTTCGTTTCGATAACAAGTGTACCTAAACTTAAACCTGATATGATTCTATTTCGTCTTGGAAAATTTTGAGCATCGGGTTTTGTCCCAAGTTCATACTCTGTTATTATAACTCCTTTTTCAGTTATTTCATTAAATAATTTATAATTTTCTGGAGGATATACTACATCTAACCCAGAACCAATTACTGCTATTGTCCTCCCATTTGAATTAAGAGCAGATTTATGAGCAATAGTATCGATACCACGAGCTAAACCACTAACAATCGTAATATTTTTTTCAACTAATTCATGAACAATTTTTTCTGTTTGAATTTTTCCATAAGTAGTTGGTTGGCGTGTCCCTA
Organism: Rosettibacter firmus; assembly: GCF_036860695.1. NCBI lineage: Bacteria > Pseudomonadati > Ignavibacteriota > Ignavibacteria > Ignavibacteriales > Melioribacteraceae > Rosettibacter > Rosettibacter firmus. Next base: position 124,191 of record NZ_JAYKGJ010000002.1, read on the forward strand.
CGACTGCTAAAGAGTATTTATCTTGTTCTGTAAAAGATCCTTTTGTATAAATAATTAATGGAGGGTAATAAATTTTTTTTAATAATTCTGGATAATCATTATCCCAGTATGTAATAATTCTTGCATTAATTTTTGAGAGTTTATTGAGTTCATTTTCTACTTTGTTTTTTATTGATTCATATTTTGATTTTGCATTCAATAATTTTTGAGAAAGGTTTATATTGATTCCATCTACTTTTAATAATGAGTATAAATCAGCCTCTAAAATATTATCAAAACTTTTAAAATAATTTAGCAATGAAAAAATTTTGTGAGGACCTATACCATCAATACTCAATAGTAATTTGAGTAAAACCAAATTTTTAAAATTATCTTCCACTATTTAATTTGATTCACTCTTTAATTCAATTTTATCAACGATTGCTACTATCATGGTATTTACAGGAGCATTTTTATGTCCAAGAATTTGTTGAACTGCGTCGCCCTCCTGAACAATCAATACGATATCGCCGATACCAGCATCATTTAAATCTATAGCTAAAAAATCGTTGTTCCCTATATATTCATAATTAAAATCAACTGGGTGCACTATTAATAATTTATGTCCTTTAAGGAATTTATTTTTTTGGGTAGAAACAACATTCCCTTTAACTCGTGCTAATGTCATTACTGTTTTTTGTATTTCTTTTTTTAATAATAATTGAGAGAGGAATTACAACTAAATAAGCAAATAATAAAATAATAGGTGATATTGAAAGTGATAAGTAACTATACCAGGGACCTTGTGCCATTAAGAAGTAACCAATACTT